>JANMGI010000048.1:0-3267 GCA_031374565.1 Paracoccaceae bacterium
AGCCCCGGACAGCGTCCTTCTTGGCCTGAGGGGCCGTGCGGGGCATGACGACGTTGCAGGGTATGCCCCGGCGGCCTGCGGCGTAGGACAGGCTAAGGGCGTGGTTGCCGGAGGAGTGCGTGCAAACGCCCCTGGCCGCCATCTCGTCAGACAGACCGAAGACCGCATTGCAGGCGCCGCGCACCTTGAAAGCCCCGGCCTTCTGGAAGTTCTCACACTTGAAGTACAGCTCGGCCCCGGTCAAGTCGTTGAAATAGCTTGAGGTCAGGACCGGTGTGCGGTGAATGTAGGGGGCAATCCGCTTATGCGCGGCCAGCACATCGGCAAAGGTCGGGATCTGCATGGTCATGTCCTTCATTCTGCGGCCAGCGCCAGCGCGGAGACGGTGCCCCGGTAATACTCTTGCGCTGACGCCACGCCCGAGCCCAGCTTCACGGGCCAGCCAAGGTCGGCCATGCACATCTCGGCCACGCAGAGGCCAGAGAGCATCATCGCCTCGGTCAGCATTCCCAGATGGCCGATGCGGAAGACCTTGCCCGCGACCTCGCCCAGACCCACACCGAAAGCCATGCCGTATTTCGTGGCCGCCAGTTGAACAAGGGCGGTGCCATCGCACCCTTCGGGCACCTTCACCGCCGTCACCGTGTCAGAGTAGAGGTCCACTGACGCCGCATAGGGCGTCATCCCCCAGGCAAACACGGCACGGCGTACGCCTTCGGCAAGCCGGTGGTGGCGGGCGTAGACGTTCTCCAGCCCCTCAGTTTCCAGAAGGTCGATGGAATGCGCGAGGCCCGCGATCAGGCCCACGGCGGGGGTGTAGGGATAGCCACCCCGGGCGTAGGACGCCAGCATGTCCTTGAAATCAAAGAAAGTGCGCGGAAGCTTCGCCGTCTCCATCGCCGCGATGGCCTTCGGACTGACGCCCAGGATCGCCAGACCCGCAGGCAGCATGAAGCCCTTCTGGCTGCCCGCCACGGCAATGTCCACGCCCCAACCCGCAAAGTCGAACGGCATCGAACCGATGGAGGACACGCCGTCCACGAACAGCAGCGCCCCGTGCCCCGCCGCATCCATCGCGGCCCGGATGCCGCCGATGTCCGACTTCACCCCCGTCGCCGTCTCGTTATGCGTCGCCAGAACCGCCTTGACCTTGCCCACGCGGTCGGCCTTCAAAGCCGCCTCAATCTCTGCCAGCGGCACACCCTGCCCCCAAGGCGTTTCGATGATCTGGACATTCAGCCCGTGACGCTGGCACAGGTCGATCCAACGATGGCTGAACATCCCGAACCGCGCCGCCAGCACCGTATCGCCGGGGCAAAGCGTGTTCGTCACCGCCGCCTCCCAGCCGCCGGTCCCGGTCGACGGGATCACGATGATCTCGCCGTCAGCCATCTTCAGGACCCGCCGCACGCCTTCGACCGCCGGCTTGAATATCCGCGCAAAGGCGGGCGAGCGGTGGTCCATCGTCGGCATGTCGCAGGCTTTGCGCACACTTTCGGGAATGTTGGTCGGGCCCGGAATGAAGACCGGGTTCTGCATGGACATCGGGCAACTCCCTGAAAGATCGTCCACAAAACCTACAGCCCGCGCCCCCGGCGCACAATTTTTTCGAAAAGATTTTTCATTGTCGCAACGTCGTGGTAATCCTCAATCCAGTCAATAGCTTGAGCTTTTTCACCGGACAGGACATCTTACCCCATGGCACAGAAACCTCGTGGTCGCCCGAAGGCTTTCACCGACAAGACCGACCAGAACACCGTGCAGGCGCTGGACCGGGGCATGGACATCCTAACCCATGTCGCCCTGAACCCCGGACGAACCCTGTCCGAGATTGCCGAAGATACAGGCGAGGCCATCGCCACCGTCTTCCGCGCCCTTGTCACCCTGCAAGGCCACGGCATGGTCGAGGTCGACGAGCCCGGCCAGTTCTGGCACATCGGTCCCGGTGCGTTTCGCGTCGGCTCAGCCTTCCTGCGCCGCACCAAAGTTGTCGAACGAGCCCGCCAGCCGATGGACGCCCTGATGCGCGAAACCGGGGAAACCGCGAACCTTGGGATCGAGGTCAAGGACGAGGTCTTCTTCGTCGCCCAGGTCGAGACTTACGAGGCGATCCGCGCCTTTTTCCCGCCAGGAACCCGTGCGCCGATGCACTCCAGCGGCATCGGCAAGGCACTGCTGGCCTGGTATCCCGAGGAAAAGACCCGGGGCATTCTGGCCCGCAAGGGGTTGGAAAAGTTCACCTCGTTGACCCTCACCAGCGACTCTGCCCTTCTCCGCGACCTCTCGCGCACCCGCGACAGGGGCTTTTCCATAGACGATCAGGAACGCGCCGAGGGGATGCGCTGCGTCGCCGCCCCTATCTTCAACGCGCATGGCGAGCCGGTGGCGGGCCTTTCCGTCTCGGGTCCCGCCTTCCGCATGGGGCTGTCGGACGCGACCCGCATCGGCACGCTGGTCCGGGCGGCGGCGGATCAGGTGACGGAAGCCACGGGCGGCACCCAACCGGCGTGACGCTTTCGACTTGGGCCGGTCGGTCGGGGGCCAGACGCCGCGCCCCGACCGGCTAGACAGGCGCATGCGCAGCGAAGGACCGACCAGATGACCAAGCCCAACCTTCTGATCCTGATGGTCGACCAGCTGAACGGCACGCTGTTCCCCGACGGTCCCGCCGATTTCCTGCACACCCCGAACCTGCGCGCCCTCGCCGCCCGCTCCACCCGGTTCGCAAACTGCTACACCGCTTCGCCCCTCTGCGCCCCCGCGCGGGCCAGCTTCATGTCCGGCCAGCTCCCCTCGCGCACCCGAGTCTACGACAACGCCGCCGAGTTTGCCTCCGACATCCCGACCTACGCCCACCACCTGCGCCGCGCGGGCTATCAGACCGCCCTTTCCGGCAAGATGCACTTCGTCGGCCCCGACCAGCTGCACGGCTTTGAACAACGCCTGACCACCGACATCTACCCCGCCGATTTCGGCTGGACCCCGGACTACCGCAAACCCGGTGAACGCATCGACTGGTGGTATCACAACCTTGGCTCGGTCACCGGCGCAGGGGTGGCCGAGATCACCAACCAGTACGAATACGACGACGACGTGGCCCATCAAGCCTGCCAGAAACTCTACGATCTGTCGCGCGGTCTTGACCCCCGCCCGTGGTGCCTGACCGTCAGCTTCACCCACCCGCACGACCCCTTTGTCGCCCGCCGCAAATACTGGGACCTCTACGAAGGCGCCCCGGAATGCGAACCACCCGCACCCCTCGCCTAC
>JANMGI010000060.1:0-3257 GCA_031374565.1 Paracoccaceae bacterium
TCCGTGCCCGACTGGTCGCGGAACTGTTCGGCCAGCGTCAGGCCCGACAGGGCCACGCGCATACGCGCCCCCGGCGGTTCGTTCATCTGACCGTAGACCAGCGCCACTTTCGACTTGGTCATATCCTCCGGGACGATAACCCCGGAATCGATCATCTCGTGGTACAGGTCGTTGCCCTCACGCGTCCGCTCGCCCACACCAGCGAACACCGAAAAACCCGAGTGCACCTTTGCGATGTTGTTGATCAGTTCCATGATCAGAACCGTCTTGCCCACACCAGCACCACCGAACAACCCGATCTTGCCGCCCTTGGAGTACGGGGCCAGAAGGTCGATGACCTTGATCCCGGTGACCAGAATCTCCGACGAGGTCGCCTGTTCCGAGAAGGACGGCGCAGGACGGTGGATCGACCGGTATTCCGTCGCGTTGACCGGGCCCTTTTCGTCCACCGGCTCGCCGATGACGTTCAGGATGCGGCCCAGAGTCGCGTCGCCCACGGGAACCTGGATCGGCGCGCCAAGGTCTTTCACGACCGCACCGCGGACCAGACCTTCGGTTGCGTCCATCGCGATGGCGCGGACCGTGTTTTCACCAAGGTGCTGGGCCACTTCCAGAACCAGTCGCTTGCCGTTGTTGTCGGTTTCCAGCGCGTTCAGGATCGCGGGAAGGTCGCCATCGAACTGCACGTCGACGACGGCGCCGATAACCTGCGTCACCTTGCCAGCGCCAGCAGCGGCTTTCGGGGCTTTTGCCATTGTTGTCTACTCCGGGTTCGTCAGAGCGCCTCGGCGCCCGAAATGATTTCGATAAGCTCTTTGGTGATCGCGGCCTGACGGCTCCGGTTGTACTGGATCGTCAGCTTGTTGATCATGTCGCCGGCGTTGCGGGTCGCGTTGTCCATGGCAGACATCCGCGCGCCCTGTTCGCTGGCGCCATTCTCCAGAAGGGCGGTGAAGATCTGCGTGGCAACCGCGCGCGGCAGAAGATCGGCCAGGATCGCCTCTTCCGACGGTTCGTAGTCGTACAGCGCGGTCGAGGCGCTTGCGGTTTCGAACTTGGCCGGGATCACCTGCTGCGCGGTCGGGATCTGGGCAATCACCGACTGGAAGCGGTTGTAGAAGATCGTGACCACATCTACTTCGCCCGCCTCGAACGCCGCCATGACTTCACGGGCGACGCCTTGCGCATTGGCATAGCCCATGCGCTTCACTTCGCTCATGTCGACATGGCCGACGAAAGCATTGGCCCAGTCGCGCTTCAGCTGTTCGCGGCCCTTCTTGCCGACGGTAAGGATCTTCACCGTCTTGCCCGCCGCAATCAACTCGGCTGCTCGCAGGCGCGCCAGCTTGACGATGGACGAGTTGAAGCCACCGCACAGCCCGCGCTCGCTGGTCATCACCACCAGCAGATGTACCTGATCCCGGCCGTTTCCAGCCAGAAGCTTCGGCGCACCTTCCCCGGTGCCAACGCCCGCGGCCAGCGCGGCCATCACCGACGTCATCCGTTCAGCAAACGGGCGAGCAGCTTCAGCAGCTTCCTGTGCCCGCCGCAGCTTGGCTGCGGCGACCATCTGCATCGCCTTCGTGATCTTCCGCGTGTTCTTGACGCTTCCGATCCGGTTCTTGAGGTCCTTTAGGCTGGGCATATGCCGTCTCCTTCAGGGGCTCAGGCGAAGTTCTTGGCGAAACCGTCAAGTTCCGCGCGGATCGCTTTTTCCAGATCACCCGCAACCTTGCGATCGTTCTTGGTGATGTCTTCCAGAAGCGCCTTTCCGGTGGTGCGCAGGTGCTTCAGAAGCCCCGCCTCGTACCGGCCCACGTCCTTGACCGCGACCTTGTCCAGATAGCCCGCCGTGCCTGCGAAGATCAGGCAGACGATTTCCGCGTTTGTCAGTGGCGAATACTGGTTCTGCTTCATCAGCTCGGTCAGACGCGCGCCACGATTCAGAAGCGCTTGGGTCGAAGCGTCAAGGTCCGACCCGAACTGCGCGAACGCCGCCATTTCGCGGTACTGCGCCAGTTCCAGCTTCACCTTGCCCGCGACCGACTTCATCGCGTTGGTCTGGGCGGATGAGCCCACGCGGGAAACCGACAGACCCGTGTTCACCGCCGGACGGATGCCCTGATAGAACAATTCCGTTTCCAGGAAGATCTGACCATCAGTGATCGAGATCACGTTCGTCGGGATAAAGGCCGACACGTCGCCGCCTTGCGTTTCGATGATCGGCAGCGCGGTCAGCGATCCCGAACCGAAATCCTCGTTCAGCTTCGACGACCGCTCCAGCAGGCGCGAGTGCAGATAGAACACGTCGCCCGGATAGGCTTCACGTCCCGGCGGACGGCGCAGCAGCAACGACATCTGGCGGTAGGCCACCGCCTGCTTGGACAGGTCATCATAGATGATCAGGGCATGACGGCCATTGTCGCGGAAAAATTCTGCCATCGCGGTCGCGGCATAGGGGGCCAGGAACTGCAACGGGGCCGGGTCGGATGCAGTCGCGGCCACCACGATGGTATAGGCAGACGCGCCCGACTCTTCCAGTTTCTTCACCAGCTGGGCCACGGTCGACCGCTTCTGCCCGATAGCGACATAGACGCAGTACAGCTTCTTCGATTCGTCGGTGCCAGCGGCGTCGTTGTACGACTTCTGGTTCAGGATCGTGTCCAGCGCCACGGCGGTCTTGCCGGTCTGACGGTCGCCGATGATCAGCTCGCGCTGGCCACGGCCCACCGGGATCATCGCGTCCACGGCTTTCAGGCCGGTCGCCATCGGTTCATGCACCGATTTGCGCGGGATGATGCCCGGGGCCTTCTGGTCGGCCACGCGACGTTCGGTCGAAGCAATCGGGCCCTTGCCATCAATCGGGTTGCCCAGACCGTCCACAACGCGGCCCAGAAGGCCGTTGCCCACCGGCACGTCCACGATGGACTTGGTGCGCTTGACGATGTCGCCTTCCTTGATGTCCTGGTCGGACCCGAAGATAACGATACCGACGTTGTCGACTTCAAGGTTCAGCGCCATCCCGCGAATGCCGCCGGGGAATTCGACCATCTCGCCGGCCTGGACATTGTCCAGCCCGTGGACACGGGCAATCCCGTCGCCGACAGACAGCACGCGGCCAACTTCGGCCACTTCCGCGTCTTTGCCGAAGTTCTTGATCTGCTCTTTCAGAATCGCAGAGATCTCAGCCGCTTGGATACCCATCACCCAACCTCTTTCATTGCATTTTGCAGGGCCGCGAGCTTTGCCTTGACCGA
>JANMGI010000084.1:0-3132 GCA_031374565.1 Paracoccaceae bacterium
TTTCAGGCGGCGACCGGACCCGTCGCCATCGAATCACTGGTGTTTCTGGAATGCGCCGCCGCCCCGCATCGGGCGATGGACGAGGCGCGGTGGGTGCTTTCACAGGCCAAGGCCGAGCCCCGGATTTCCGCCATGGTCTGCAACGCCTCGCTGGAAAAGGGTGATGCCGTCCGCGCCGATCTTGAGCGTCTTGCCGGCACGGAAAAGGTCCGGGGCGTGCGGCGGATCTATCAGGACGAACCCGACCCGGCCTTCTGCCTGCGCCCCGATTTCATCAACGGAGTGCGGGCGCTTTCAGACTTCGGCATGTCCTTCGATCTGTGCCTGAAGCACCCGCAGTTGCAGGCGACCATCGACCTCGTCGATGCCTGCCCGAATGTCCCGATGGTTCTGGACCACATCGCCAAGCCCGGCATCGCGGCGGGGTTGATGCAGCCTTGGGCTGACCAGATGCGGCAGCTGGCAAAGCGCGAGAATGTGGTCTGCAAGCTGTCCGGCGTCGCCACCGAAGCCGCCGCCGGGTGGACCCCCGAAACACTGCGCCCCTACATGGATGTAGCACTGGAGGCTTTCGGTCCCGCCCGCCTGATGTTTGGCGGCGACTGGCCAGTCTCGACGCTTGCGATCACCTATCCGGCCTGGGTCGCGCTGGTCGATGACCTGACCCGCGACCTGTCCGAGACCGAGCAGCGCCAGATTTTCCGTGACACCGCGCGGAGTTTCTACCGGCTTTGAAGCCTGTCCGACAAAAGTGGGAACCGGTTTTTTCGAAAGTCAGGCAATCAAATTAGCCTACATCACAGCGCCGATCTGCCAGGGGACGAACTCGGCCCCGCCAAAGCCAAGCTCCTCCGACAGGGTCTGCTCGCCCGAGGCGACGTCGATGATCTTGTCCAGAATCTCCGCACCCTTCGCCTCGATGGAAACTCCGTCGATGATGTCGCCGCAGTTGATGTCCATGTCCTCGGCCATCCGCTGATACATCTCGTTGTTCGTGGCCAGCTTGATGCAAGGCGAGGGCTTGTAGCCCGACACCGATCCCCGCCCGGTGGTGAAGACGATCATCGTCGCCCCGCTGGCGATCTGGCCGGTGACGCTGCAAGGATCATAGCCGGGGCTGTCCATGTAGACGAAGCCGGGTGAGGTGATCGGCTCGGCAAACTTGTAGACGCCGCTCAACGGGGCCGTGCCGCCCTTGGCCACCGCGCCAAGCGATTTCTCCAGGATCGTCGTGAGGCCACCGCGTTTGTTGCCGGGGCTTGGGTTGTTGTCCATCTCGCCGCCGTTGATTGCGGTGTAGTTTTCCCACCAGCCGATCCGCTCGATCAGCTTTTCGCCAACTTCCGTGCTGACCGCCCGCCGCGTCAGAAGATGCTCCGCCCCGTAAATCTCCGGCGTTTCCGACAGGATCGTCGTCCCCCCCATCCGCACCAGTAGGTCGCTGGCGTGGCCCAGCGCCGGGTTCGCCGTGATCCCGGAATAGCCGTCCGACCCGCCGCATTGCAGGCCGATCATCAGCTTGGACACCGGGGCAGGGGCCCGCGCGACTTTGGACGCCACCGCCGCCATCTCGCGCAGCACCTCCATCCCCTTGACGATGGTCGCCCGCGTTCCGCCGGTGCCCTGGATCGTCATGTAGCGGAAGTTGCCGTCGGGCCGCAGCCGCCCCTGACCGACAAGGTCCGGCACCTGCAACACCTCGCACCCCAGGCCCACCAGCAGGATGCCCCCGAAGTTGGCGTTCCGCGCATAGCCCTTCAACGTGCGCATCAGCGTATCGTAGCCTTCATTCACCCCGGACATGCCGCAGCCGGTGTTGTGGACGATGGGCACGAAGCCGTCGATGTTCGGCATTGACGACAGGACCGGGTCCTTCTCTGCCGCCTCGGCGATGAACCGCGCGACGGACCCCGAGCAGTTGACCGAAGTGAGAATTCCGATGTAGTTCCGCGTGCCCACCTGCCCATCCGACCGGTGGTAGCCCATGAACTCCCGCGCGGGCAGAGGCGGCAGGGGCGTGGCCTGCTGGCCAATGGCATAGTCAGCGCTGTGTGGGCCCATGCCAAGGTTGTGGCTGTGGATATGCCCGCCTGCCGGAATATCCTCGGTCGCCTGACCGATGGATTGCCCGTAGCGCAGGACGATCTCGCCCTTGGCGATGGCGCGGGTGGCAAGCTTGTGGCCACGCGGCACCGGGCCGGGCAGCAGCAGCCCATCGGCAACAGCACCTTTGGCCAAATCGGCCAGCGCGATGACAAGGTTGTCTGTCGCGTGCAATCGGATAAAAGCGTCCGCCATAGTGTCCCCCGCGTTCCCGCAGCCCATTCTTGACAGGCGGGCCGCCACGTCTAACATGTTAGCATGCTACAAGCGCCCATGACCGGATCACAAGACCAGAATGGCGCGGCGCGGCTTTTGCCGCTGGACCGGTTTCAGGGGTCATTGGGCCAGCGGGTCTATCAAAGCTTGAAACACGCGATCCTGACGCTGGCGTTCCGCCCCGGGGACATCATCCGCAAGCCCGAGATCTGCGACCGTCTTGGCGTCTCGCGCAGCCCTGTCGCCGACGCCGTGGCAAAGCTGGCCTCTGACGGGTTGGTGGATGTGATCCCGCAGGCAGGCACCTTCGTCACCCGTCTGTCGATGACCGACATCCGCGAAGGGGCCTTCATCCGCGAGGCCATCGAGGTTGCCGCAGCCGAACTGGTGGCCGGGCAGGTCACCGACGCCCAGCTTCTTGACCTCCGCCGCAATCTTCGGATGCAAGAGGCGCTGGTGACCGACGGCGACAGCCAAGGCTTCATGCAGCTGGACGGCCAGATGCACGACATGATGCTCTCCTACACCGGCTTTCCCCGGCTGCCGCAGGTGTCGCAGACCGCCTGGCTTTCCGTCCACCGCGCCCGCCAGCTGATCCTGCCGGTCGAGGGGAGACTGCAAGCGACCATGGACGAACACCGCGCCATCCTTGCCGCGTTTGAGGCCCGCAATCCCGACGCCGCGCGCCTTGCCGTGCAGCACCACCTGCGCCAGTTGCTGACCTATCTTCAGCCCCTGGAACGTGCCCATCCCGAGCTTTTCTCTGCCCAAGGCCAGTCATGACCCTGCCGAACCGTCCGCGCTACGCAACCC
>JANMGI010000096.1:0-1718 GCA_031374565.1 Paracoccaceae bacterium
CCTTCTTCGCCGGCCGCACCCCGCGCGACCGGGTAGTGTGACGACCAAAGCGGGAATACTGGTAGGCCCGGAGGGACTCGAACCCCCAACCAAGGCGTTATGAGCGCCCTGCTCTAACCAATTGAGCTACAGGCCCGTAGCGAGGACTGCCTAGCATATGCGGCCAAAGGGTCAAGACGCGCCCGTTCGAAAGGTCAGTGTCGCTGTCCGGTTACAAGTCGGACCGCTACCCGCAGATTTGCCTCGGCCTTCGCTTCGGTTAGGTTGGCCGTCCGAGCCAAAAGCATCCCCGCCAGCCCGTCATAAAGCGCCGATATGCGCAGGGCGGCTCCCGCGGGATCGTCCATCTGCCCTATCCCCGCTTCGGTGCCCGCTGCCAGACAGTCTTCCATCGTGGCAATCATCGTCCTGTTGGCCAGTCGCAAACGCTTGGCCATCACCGGGTCCGACCCTGCCAGATCGGTTGCCTCAGGCCAGAGCCGCCAATAGGCACGGGCCTCAGGATCAAAGGCTGTTGCCAGATAGCGCTCCAGCGCGTCGTCTGGCGCTATCCCGGCCGGAAACTGCGCGCCAGCGACCTCGGCAAAGATCGCTGACCAGGCCTCGGCGCGCAGTTCCGGCCACCGGAAGTAATGGTTCAGAAGCCCGCGTCCAACGCCTGCTCGATCCGTGACCGCCCGTGTCGTCGCGCCGTGAAGACCTTGTTCCAAAAACACTTCCGCCGCTGCCCGCCGGATCAGATCCACCGCGCCGACCCGTGGTTCACCGCCTTCCGTCATCCGCAAGTTCTCTCTAAAGCGATCATGGTCGTGACAGAATTGAGCAGTTGCTCAGTAGCCATTCAGCGATTGCTCGATGCTGTGGATATTATGGCTCACGTTTCATTCAACAGCCCCGACCGCACGACAAGCGTTGATCTGATCCGAACTGCCGCGCTGATCGGCATATGTGTGGTGAACGTGCCCTTTCTTGGACTGCACCTGATCGGTCTTCCAACAACCGAAGACTCCGATCGACCGGCTCGCCGACCTTGCCGTAAACACGCTCTTTAAGGGCAAGTTCTTCCGTCTGTTTTCGTATCTTTTCGGCTGGGGCTTTGCCGAGCAGTTGCACGCGGCCGAGCGGCGGCGACAAAGCGCCGGCGCACGCTGTGCAAGGTGGCTTTATCAAGGCGACACGGGCCCAGCTCACGGACTGGCCGTTCATTTTCGTCTTTCTTCTGCTGGTTCATTGGCCTCTGCAGCCTTTCTGCTCAGGCATTTTTCAGACCAAAGCGGCTTCTTTCTGTGGGGAGGTGCTGGCCGTGCGAAACCGGCCAGAGCCTTTCCCTGGCTTCTTGCCCTCGATTGCCGCTGAACCTCGCCATGGCCCTCGCGCCTGTCGATGACAGCACGGCCGCGCGTCTTGCGCTGCTGGCTTTCGCCCCGGCCGCGCGCCGCTTGAACTGCTCCTGCGCCGGATCACCGAAGGCCGGACCCGGCAGCTGGATTAGGTGGCGCTACCCGCTCAGTTGCGCCGCCTACCCGAACCGCGTATGTGGGCCGCGACCAGCGAAGGAGCATGCGATGACGACCGGGCACAACGGGCTGACCTATGCCGATGCGGGTGTGGACATCGACGCGGGCAACGCGCTCGTCGACCGGATCAAGCCTGCTGCCAAGTCCACCACCCGCTCCGGTGTGATGGGCGGCCTTGGCGGGTTCGGCGCGCTTTTTGAC
>JANMGI010000124.1:0-5877 GCA_031374565.1 Paracoccaceae bacterium
TTCTGCACCTCGCCCACCGCGTCCGACCACGGCCCGATGTCCACCGGCAGGAACAACTCGTCCAGGCCGTCCAGCTCGGTCGTCGGGTCTTTCGCCGGGGCCTGCGTTCCGTGACCTGAGAAATGCAGGTAGACGAAATCACCCGGTTGCACCTCTGCCGTCAGGTCCGCAAAGGCCCCCCGGATCGCGGCCAGCGTCGGGTCTGCCGCACCCGCCACCCCGTCTGACAGCACGGTCACATGGTCCGGCGAAAAAGGCACCGGAGCCTCGGTCGTAAGATACGTCGCCACCAGCTGCACATCGTTCGCCGGTCCTTTCAGCCACCAGCGTTCCTCCAGCGCTGGATACTGGTTCGCGCCGATCAGCAGGGCATAATTCTCGCGTGCCAACGCAGGGGCGGCGGTCAGACACAGCGCGATGGCGAAAAGTGTTTTCATCAGTTTGTCATCAACGCATAATCGGCCGCAGCCGGGCCCTTGTTGTCCACCTTCAGCGTGAACGTCCCGCCCGCAGCCGGGGTCCACCCGCAATAGGCGATGTGGCTGATGTCGGTGTCCGAACAGACCAGCCGCCCCTTGTCGTCATAGATCCCAAGGTTCAGGTTCACGGCTGCCTTCGCCTCAACGTAAACCTCGGCATATTCCCCACCGCGGAACTCGATCGGCGGGTAGGTGTCGCCCTTGCCGTTGTCCAACGACCCGATGTTGTAGACCGGCCCCGAGGCGACACCGCGCGGCATCTCTTGCCCGGCATCGTCGATCAGGTCCAGAAGCTCGGGATTGTCGGCGGCGAGGGGTTCGGCACTGGCCAGCATCTCCTCCCACGTCAGGGGCGTGCCCGACGCCGCCACACCGTCAATCGCGGCGCGGTCGCCAGCAACCGGGGCCAGCGTCTTGCGCAGCTTCGCTGCCGAGATGATCAGGATCGGATCGTCCGCCGCCAGCCCTGCCGCGTAAAGCCTGGCCGAAAGTTCAGCTATCTTCAGGCGTGAGGGACCTTCAGCAAAGGCGGGAAGGGCAAGGCACGTGAAGCAAACGGCAAGCAGGAAACGGCGCATGGGATCACTCTTCTGGCTTTTGTTGCCCAGACCATGCGGCCCCGCTTCCCGCCTGTAAATGCAAGATTTCTTCATGACAGCCTTTGTCACGTGCCCCACCGCACCTCCCCCGGTAGCAAGACCGAACCGAAGCAGATCAAGGGTTTCAAGATGCAGGCGAAGACGGAAAAGCGGCACAGACCGCTGCGGTTCATAGAGGTGCTGGCAGCGGTGATGGTGCTGGTGCTGGTGGCGGTGATCAGCCCTGCCAGCGCCTCGCCACTGGACCGGGCGATGGACAAGGTCTTCACCGTCCGTTCGGCGGATACCGAGGATCGCTTCCTTGGCTCGGCCTTTCTTTGGGCCGATGGCACCGTCGCGGTGACCAACGCCCATGTCGTGGGCCAGGCCGAGGAAGTCCGCCTGATCGACCGGCACGGCACCGACCTTGTCGCCCTCGTCATCGCCCGCGACCCGGTCCGCGATGTGGCGGTGATCTCGCTACCTACCGCCGCCCAGGGCCTCGAACTCGCTACCAACCCGCCCCAACTCGGCGACGAAGTCTTCGCCCTCGGTGCCCCGCTCGGGATCGAATTCACCCTGACCGAAGGCCGCATCTCCAGCCTCGCGCGCCAGGTTGAAATCACCGTCCCGATGCTGATGCTGCAACACGACGCCGCCGTGAACCCCGGCTCTTCGGGCGGTCCGCTGGTGGACTCCGAGGGCCGTCTTCTCGGCATGAACTCCCAAATCGCCGATGGCAGCCGGATGTTCGTCGGCATCGCTTACGCCATCCCCACCGCTGAGCTAACCCGCATCGTTACCGGCCTTGTCGACGAAACCCTACCGCTTTTTCCCACCCTCGGTCTGACTGCTCGTCCCGTTGACCGCCAGATTGCCGAGACGCTTGGCACCGACGCTCATGGCCTTCTGATCGACGCCGTCGCCCCAGGGGGCCTTGCCGAAATCTCCGGCCTCAAAGCCGGCGACATCATCACCCAGGCGTCTGGCACCACCTTGACCGCACCGGGGGATTTCGCCTTCGCCATCGAATCCGCCAGCGCCGACGGTAGCTCCACCCTGACGATCCTTCGTGCCGGTCAGCCGCAAACCCTTACCCTCGCCCTCACCGCGCCCGAACCCACCGGCCTGCGCACCCGCGAAGCCCCCCGTGCCCCCGCGACAGTCACCTCCTATACCTTCGCCGCATTGGGCGTGACCGTTGACCCGCAGGGCACCGTTACCGACCTGACCGACAATTCCCCCGCCCTCCTTGCTGGCATCGCCAAGGGTGACCGCATCCTTGCCGTCAACGGCACCCCGCAGGACCTGCAAGCCTACGCCCTCACCGCCCCCGCTCTCCTCCTTCTTGAAGCCCCCGGCGGCCAGACCCGCCATATCCGGCTAGACCCTTGGCACGCCCCTGACGGCGTCCGCCCGGTTGGAGGGGCGAATGTGCTTGACCCGGACGTGGTGGTGTTTTGAATGACCGATATGGACCGCATCCTGATCATCGAGGACGACCCCGAGACCGCCGCCGCCGTCAGGCATGAGGCCGAAGCCTTGGGCTGCGCCACCGACCACCGCGACACCCTCGCCAACGGCATCGAGGCCGCAACAACGCAGCCCTACAACGTCATCGTCCTTGACCGGATGCTCCCAGGTGGCGACGGGGTCGACGCCATTGCCCGCATCCGCGCCGGGGGATCGACCGCGCTGATCCTGATCCTGTCCGCACTTGGCCGCGCCGCCAACCGGGTGGAGGGGCTGGAGAAAGGCGCCGACGACTATCTGCCGAAACCTTTCGAGCCGGAAGAACTTCGCGCCCGCCTGCGCGCACTGCTGCGAAGGGGCACGATCCAGGTCCTCGACAACGACCTTCTGGCCTTCGGCGATCTGGAAATCCGGATGAAAGCCCGCACCGTGCACGTCAAACGCACTCACGTTCCGACCAGCCCCAAGGAATTCGAACTCCTCACCTATTTCGCCCGCAACGCAGGCCAGATCGTCACCCGGATGCAGCTTCTGGAGAACGTCTGGAACCTGCACTTCGACCCCGGCACCAACGTCGTCGATGTCCATGTCGGCCGCCTGCGCCGTAAGCTGGAGGACGCCGGATCACCTGCGATCCAGACCGCACGGGGTGAGGGCTACATCTTCGCCCCCCTCCCGGCTTCCCTAACCGGAAACACCGGGTGACGACCGCCAAGCCAATCGCCGCCCGTGCCACCCTGCGCCTTGCTGCCCTTATGGCGCTGGCGGTGACCCTCCTCTCGCTTGGCGCAATGGCGCTGCAATACCGTCTGGTCCAGACCCGCCTCATGACCGCCCAGCAAAGCCTGCTGACGGCCGATCTTGGCGGCCTCGCCGCCCTTTACGACCAGCGCCGGATCATCGCTCTGCGGCAGGCCATCGACTACCGCGCCACCGCCGCCACGGGGGACGAGATGCTCCTCCTCCTTGACCGCAGCGGCGCAACTCTCGCCGGAACCCGCACCGCGTGGCCCAACGGTCTCGCCCCTGCTGGCGAGGGTTTCACCAGCCAGGGTGCCATCCAGTTCACCGAAGGCCCCACCCGCTGGCTCGCCGTCGCCCGCACCCTGCCGGGAGGTTTCCCCCTCCTGGTCGCCCGAAGCCTCCAGCCAGTGGACGATACTCTCTCCGCCCTCCGCCGGGGGATGCTCGGCCTCCTCGGCGCCGTCCTTGTCGCCGGTGGCCTTGTCGGTTGGCTTGCCGCCCGCTCTGTCATGGCCCGCATCAACCGGATCAATGACCTTGCTGACCGCGTCGCCGACGGCGCATTGGACGCCCGCCTTCCCGGCACGCGCTCGGACGACGAATTCGGCCTTCTGGAAACCCACGTCCATGCCATGCTCGACCGGATCGAGAACCTGAACCGCGCCACGCATCGCCTCTCTGACACCATCGCCCATGAGCTGCGCACCCCCCTCAACCGGATGCTGCAAAAGCTGTCGAAGATCGAAGGCCAGGACGACCTCACCGCCGACCTCAAGGCCGAGATGCGTCAGGCGATCCGCATGTTCGACAGCCTTCTCGACATCAGCCGGGCCGAGGCGGATGCAGGCACCGGCGGCGGCCTTGTTCCGGTGGATCTTTCCGCCGTCGCGCAAGGGGTATGGGACCTTTACGACGCTCTCGCCGAAGACAAGGGCCTGCAAACCGAAGCGACAATCACTCCCGGCCTGACGATCCTCGGCGACCGCAACCTGATCGCGCAGGTTCTGTCGAACCTCCTCGACAACGCGATCAAGTATTGCTCGGCTGGCGACCATTTGACCTTGACACTTTCCCCCGACACCGACCGCATCCTGATGCGCGTCTCCGACACCGGCCCCGGCCTGCCCGACGACCTGAAGGCCGAGGCGTTCGACCGCTTCACCAGGAGCCAGCGGGACCGCGCCACCCCTGGCCACGGCCTCGGCCTCGCTCTCGTCCGCGCCATCGCTGCCCGTCACGGGGCCAGCCTGACACTTCCAGCCACGACAAAGGGTTTCGCGCTTGAAATCCGCTGGCCAAGGCTGCAGCAATCGGACTGACCTCAAATCCGGTTCCCCATGCACCGCGTCCTCCTTCCCTTGCTCCTCCTCCTCGGCTGCGCGCCGTGGAACCAGCCGCAGAACCAGCCGCTTGCGGGTCAGAACGCCCCCCTGACCGACCCCGCCCCCGATGATGGAGAGCTTTACATTGGCCTCGCATTTTCTGGCGGCGGGATGCGCGCCACGGCCTTCGCCTACGGAATGCTTCAAGAGCTTCAGGCCGCCCAGACCGGCACCCCCAACGGCCTTCTCGACAACGTTCGCCTCGTCTCCGGCGTCTCGGGCGGGTCGGTCATGGCCGCGCAGCTTGGCCTTAAAGGCCCGCAAGGGATGCAAGGCTTCCGCGAGGATTTCCTCACCACCGACGCCGAAGCCTACATGACCACCTCCGGCTTCAACCCCCTGACCATCGCCAAGGGCATCGCCGGGGGCGTCAACGGCCGCGACACCTTTGGCCGCACGCTGGATGAGACCCTCTTCCACGGCGCCACCTTCGCCGACCTCCGCCGCTCGCGCATCAAGACCTGGATCAACGCCACCGACATGGCGAACAACACGCCGTTCCTGTTCTCGCCGGAAACCTTCGACGCGCTCTGCTCCGATCTTTCCAAGGTCAAGCTGTCCGAAGCCGTCGCCGCCTCTGCCGCCTTCCCGCTGGTCTTCACCCCCATCGTGCTGGAGGCCCACCACGACCAGTGCACCTACCGGGAACCCGACTGGCTGACCGCCGCCCGCTACAACCCCGAAGCCACCGCCGCCATGCGCGCCCATGCCCGCGCGCTGGAAAGCTACACCAACCCGGACGAGGTGAAATTCGTCAAACTCCTCGACGGCGGTATCACCGACAACTTCGGCACCACAGGTCTGGCCGTCGAACGCGCCCGCGCGCAGGTGCCCTATGCCCCCCTCTCCGCCGCTGAGGCCGTCAAGCTGAAACGGATGCTGTTCCTCGTCGCCAACGCGGGCGTCGACAAGGACTACGACTGGACCCAGAAAGTTGCCGGGCCGGGCGGCGTCAACCTTGCGATGTCCATCGCCACCTCCGCCATGTCTGCCGCCTCCCGCTCCGGTTACGATTCCATGCGCGGGGAACTCCGCCTGTGGGAGTCAGAACTCATCGAATGGCGCTGCGCCCTGCCGCTTTCCGAGGTCCGCAAACTGCGCGGCACCACCACGGGCTGGGACTGCAAGGACGTGAAGCTTTTCGTCGGCGAGGCCAGCTTCGCCTCCCTCCCGGCAGCCCTCCGTGACCAACTCGACGCCGTCCCCACCCGCCTCGACCTC
>JANMGI010000125.1:0-2707 GCA_031374565.1 Paracoccaceae bacterium
GCCACCCGGCCCGCATTGCCCCAGGCGATCACCCGACCGACGGCGCTTGCCTTGCGTTCCGGAACCGCCTCTACCGGCGCCTTCCGCAGAAAATCGAACACCATCCTAGCACTCCTTTATGCCTCGGGCACTGCCCGACCATCCGGGTTGCCTGAAGCACCCGGTCATATGACCTGCAAAATCCCTAGATCGTCTAAAGCGACCGAACGCTCGGCCGCCCGCCGTGCAACGGGGTCAGCATCAGGTCTGTCAGTGCCCAAACGAGCGCGTCGAGGCGGTCCGGCGATCCCGCCCCCTGCCAGCCCACCGCCGTCATCTTGCACAGCTGCTCTTCCAGCTCGCCCAACCCCCGCACATGGGCCACCCGGCCCTGCTCGTACAACGCCGCCACAGGTTCCGCCCGCAGCATCTTCGACCGCGTCGCATGCACGCCCCGGTAAGGCACCAGCGGGTCGATCATCCGCACCAGCCGCTCCACCAGATCGCCGCCCTGGTTCACCTCGGCCACCAGCCGATCCGCCCCGTGCCGCTCCATCGCCGCCAGCGCCGCCCGCGCCCAGCCTTCCGGGGTCGCCCCCTTGACCGAGGCATCCTCCAGCACCACCGCGCGCCAATCCTTCGGCTCGCCTCGCGTATCCGCGCCCACCACGACAATCCCGCAGGCGTCGCTCGACTTCATGCTGGTCACCGGCGGGTCCACCGCCACCACCACCCGGTTGAAGACCGGCACTTCATCCACCCGCGCCGCCTCCAGCATGGCATGGGTCCACAAGGCGCCGTCGGCCTCCTCGATCAGCAGCCCTTCAAGCTCTTGCCGCCCGAACTTCGTCCCGCCGTAGCGCGCCTGCACCTCGGCCAGGAAGCTTTCCGCCAGATAGGCCCGGTTCGCCTCGGTCGGAGCATGAGTGATCACCGACGACGGGTTCTTCAGGATCGCCTTCAGCACCCCCACATTGCGCGGAGTCGTCGTCACCACCGCCTGCGGGTTCCGCCCCAGCCGCAGCGCGAACTGCAACTGATCCCAGGCCTCGCCGCCCTTCTTCCACTTGCCAAGCTCATCTGCCCAGGCTGCGTCGAACTGCGGCCCCCGCATCGCCTCGGGCTCATGCGCCGAAAACACCTGCCCCATCGCGCCATTTGGCCACAGCAGCTGGTTCTTCGACGCCAACCATTCGGGCTTCCGATCCGGTGGCGAACACGCAATGAGCCCGCTCTCCCCCAAAACCATCACATCGCGCACCTGATCAATGGTTTCACCCACCAGCGCCACCCGCTTGGCGCGGCCAGGATCAGAGGGCGCCGCCCCCTCAACCTGCGCGCGCACCCATTCTGCCCCGGCCCGCGTTTTCCCAGCGCCCCGCCCGCCCATGATGACCCAGGTTTTCCAGGCCCCGCGCGGTGGCAATTGATGCGGCAGCGCCCAGAACTCGAACACCCAAGGCAGCGCCAGCAGCGCGTTCTGGCTTAAGCCCGACAGGAACTCATCCACTTCCTCCGGCGTTGCGGAGGCAAGCCAGACGGCGCCCGATTTCAATTCGGGCCTCGTCAAGGTCGAGTGCCCCCCCGGCTCCGACGTGGCCGGCGATCTGTTTGCGGAGTTGGTCAACTTTGCCTCTTTCCTGCAACACCGCCAGCGCCGTCGCGCGAAGATCGCGGATCGCTGTCTGTGCTGCTTTAACTTCGTTGAATTCCCCGGCTTTCAGCGCTTCCATGGTGCGCTCAAGCTCCATGACGGCGCTCTCGTAAAGCCTCTCCGTGACCCCCAGAACATCCTCTGGCGTGGGCACGTCCCCCGTGAACCTCACTGTCATCTGGTCCAGACACCCCCTCATGCTGCCCCCGCACGAGAGAAATGAAAAAGCGGCCAGCGGGGTTGCCCCCGGGCCGCTTCGACACTTCTTCTAGCATGCCGGAAGGTCTACATCAGACCGCGCGGCAAGTCAAGCTAAAACGCAATAGGATCAATGGCTTGCCGCGCGCAACCTTCACGGAACGTTAACTGTCATTCCCCCTGCACGCCTCCTTCGTCCGCAGCACCCTGCGCCGCCTCGATCTTGCGCCAGGCGGCAACATTGGCGTTGTGCTCCTCCAGCGTGGTGGCAAACGCGTGCCCGCCCGATCCATCCGCCACGAAGAACAGGTAGTCGGATTGATCGGGGTTCACCGCCGCCTTGATTGCCTCGGCCCCCGGATTGGCGATAGGGGTCGGCGGAAGGCCGTCGATCACGTAGGTGTTGTAAGGCGTCTCTCGGCGCAGCTCGCTTTGCCGCAGGCCCCGGCCCAGCACACCCTCGCCCTTGGTGATCCCGTAGATCACCGTCGGGTCAGTCTGCAACCGCATCCCCTGCTGCAAGCGGTTGATGAAGACGCTCGCCACTCTCGCCCGTTCTTCGGCAATGCCGGTTTCCTTCTCTACGATCGAGGCCATGATCAGCGCCTCTTCCGGCGTGTCATAGGGCAGGCCCTCGGCCCGGCTTGCCCAGGCATCGGCCAGGATCGCCGACTGCTTCTCGGTCATCTGCGTGATCAGCGTCCCACGTTCCGCCCCGCGTTCGACTTCATAACTGCCCGGCGCCAGCGACCCCTCCGGCGGCACCGTCTCCAGCGGCCCTTGCAGAAAGTCCGCCTTCTTCAGCGCATCGACGATCTGCCAGCTTGTCACGCCCTCGGCCACCGTAATCCGGAACACCAGCGCCGGGTCGTCCGA
>JANMGI010000155.1:0-1509 GCA_031374565.1 Paracoccaceae bacterium
GGCTTCACCCTCGGCCCCCGCACCGTGGTCCGGGCCGATGCGCTGGCGACCTCCGGCCTCCTCGCCTCGGGGTCGATGTATGAAACGCGCTACCGCCTGCTCCTTCCCCCCGAAGCCGACTTGCAAGCGCTTGAAACCGAGTCCGAGAGCACCTTCCGCGACAAGGGCATGCGCTGGACCGACAGCCGCAATGCAGCGCCCGGCGTCGAACGCTTCGTCGAAAACATCGGCAGCTTCTTGGTCCTAGTCGGGCTTGCCGGGCTGGCGGTGGGCGGTGTCGGCATCTCCGCCGCTATCCGCAGTTATCTCGACGGCAAGACCGAAACGATTGCCACTCTGAAAACCCTTGGGGCCGAAGGTGGCCTGATCTTCCGCAGCTACCTGTGGCAGACCGCCATCCTGTCCGCGCTCGGCATCGCCATCGGCCTTGTCCTGGGCGCCATCGTCCCGCTTGCCGCCGCACCCATGATCGAAGCCTCGCTCCCCTTCCCCGCCGAAATCCGCCTTTCCCCCGGCGCACTGATGGAGGCCAGTTTCTACGGCACCCTCTCGGCCCTCATCTTCACCCTTCTCCCCCTCGCCCGCACCGAAACCATTCGCCCCGCCGCCCTTTATCGCGGCGGCACCGGCACCCGCGCCTGGCCCCGCAAGCGCTACCTTGCCGCCCTGATGCTTCTCGCGGCCACCCTCATCGGCAGTGCCACCGTGCTTTCCGGCATCCCCGACCTCGCCCTTGGTGCCGCCGGAGGCGTCCTCGGCGCGCTGCTCATCCTGGCCCTTGCTGCTGCTGGCCTGCGCTGGGCCACGAAGCGCCTTGCCCGCACCTCCTTCACCCGGGGCCGCCCCGCCACCCGTGCAGCCCTCGCCGCCATCGGAGCGCCAAGGTCCGACGCCACCTCCGTCGTCCTCTCCCTTGGCCTTGGTCTTTCTGTCCTTGCGGCCGTGGGCCAGATCGACTGGAACCTCCGCCAGGCCATCGCCACCGACCTGCCCACCCGCGCCCCGGCTTTCTTTTTCGTCGACATCCAGCCCGACCAGCTTGATCCCTTCCTCGCCCTGATGAAGGCCAACCCGAAGGTCACGGAAGTAGAAACCGCTCCCATGCTGCGCGGCGTGATCACCCAGATCAACGGCAAGCCCGCCCGCGAAGTTGCCGGGGACCATTGGGTCGTGCGCGGCGACCGCGGCATCACCTATGCCGCCACCCCCGGCGCGAAGACCCGCATCACCGCAGGCACCTTCTGGCCCGAAGACTACACCGGAGACCCCCAGATCAGCTTTGCCGCCGAGGAAGCCGCCGAGATCGGCCTCAAGCTTGGCGACACGATGACCGTCAACATCCTGGGGCGCGACCTGACCGCCACCATCACCTCGTTCCGCGAGGTTGATTTCTCCAACGCCGGGTTGGGGTTCGTGATGACCCTGAATCCTTCTGCCCTGACCGGCGCGCCCCACACCCTTATCGCCACCGTCTACGCCCCGCCCGAAGCCGAGGCGCAGATCCTGAAG
>JANMGI010000170.1:0-2839 GCA_031374565.1 Paracoccaceae bacterium
CGGGCATTTCGATGGTGTGGCGACGGTGGTGACGAAGCTGTTCGGGATGTCGATGGCCGACCGGGGCTACTTTGGTCAGAAGGACTGGCAGCAGTTGCAGGTGGTGCTGCGACTGGTGCGCGACCTGAATGTCCCGGTCGAGGTGGTGGGCTGCGAGACGATCCGCGAGGCGGATGGGCTGGCGATGAGTTCGCGCAATGTGCGGCTGACGGTCGAGGGGCGGGTGAAGGCTCCGGTCCTTTACGCGGCGATCACCCGGGCGGCGCAGGACATTCGCGTGGGTCATGCCGACCGGATGGCGATCCGCGAGGCGGCGGAGACGATGCGCGAGGCGGGGTTCGAGCGGGTGGAGTATATCGAACTGCGCGATGCCGAGACGCTGATGCCCTCGGACGACCCGCGCCGTCCGCGCCGGATGCTGGCGGCGGCCTGGGTCGATGGCGTGCGGCTGATCGACAATATCCCGGTGTGAATGGGGGTTTCACCCCCAAACCCCGAGGATATTTGTCGAAGAGAAAGCCCGTATTCCGCACTTGGCGAGCGGGGTCACATGCTGCAAGCTTGGGCTGTTCGACGGCGTCCGATTAATCGGCGTCGGGATGATGTAATTCGTCGTCACATACATATGTGATGCAAACGTGGTTAAACGGAGGACGGCATGGCCGATTTCGAGACGCAGATCAAGGAAAGCCAGGTTCAGGTCGCCGAGGCGCAGGCGAAGATTACCGCGATCACCACACGGATTGAGGCGGCGCGGTCGAAGCTGGACCAGGGCGTCACGCTGGACGTGGAAAACGCCACGCTGGAGGATGTGAACAAGCACACCGACGTGATGAACGCCAACATCGCCGAGCTGATCATGGGCCTTGATGATGTGACGGCGGGCTTTTCGGCGGAATTTGCCGAGATGCGGTCGAAGACCGGGATGGAGTCGTTCATCGGGATATTCTCGTCGGCCAAGGCGGATTCGATGCGGCAGGAGCGGATGCGCTCGGCAAGCGTGGATGACAAGTTGCAGGACCTGATCTCGAAATCGGATGTGATCGTGAAGCTGTTGCAGGGGCAGCTGGACGTGCTGACCACTCAGCGTGGCCGGGTGGAGGGGAATTTGGCCTCGACCCTGACCGAACGCGAGGAGACGGTGGGGGCGCTGGAGGCGGTGCGGGCCGAGGTCGCGGGGATGGACCCGAAGATCATCGAGATCGAGAACAAGATTTCCGTGGAGCAGGACGCGGCGGCGCGGACCAAGCTGGAGACGGAGCTGGCAACGCTGAACGCGAAATACAACGCGCTGGTGCAGGACGAGCAGGTGAAGCTGGCGAAGTCGCAGACGCTGGAGCGGTATATCGAGAAGGGCAAAACCTGGGTCGACAGCTTGCAGAACCAGGCGGCGACGCAACTGGTGCTGATCAACAAGCTGCAGACGGACACCAAGCAGCGGGTGGTGCTGTATGACGCCTTGACGTCGTCGTTGAAGACCGCCCAGCAGCAGGACGTGGCGCACCGGATCAACGAGATCGGGGTGAAGACCGACCAGGAAGCCCAGACTGCGATGGCGGCCATTGGCGCGGCGACCAACGCAAAGATGGCCGACATGCTGGAGGCGCATGAGGGACATATGGTGTTCGCGCGCGAGATCCTGGAGCAGAAGGCGAAGGCGGACGAACGCTTTGCCCGGCGCTTTGCGACGATTGTCGAGAAGCACGACAAGAACGCGTATGGGGAATGATGCGCCGATGACATTGTGGCGGCGCATTGCGGAAGGTGTCTGGTCATGCACCGCCGCAGTGGCCGCGTACTTCCTAGCCTATGTGCTGCTTTCTATCGACCAACCCATCATTAAGTCGCTCGGCTTCCTGCTCTGGTTTGCGTCAATCGGTTTTGGCGGCATCTTTTTCGGGATTGGCATGTTGATAATACTAGGTGGTGTCGTGGCTCATATCCGCGTTGCTTTGCGGCGGCGATACGATGCCTGACCCCACCGTCAAAGACGTCCTCACCTCGGACCATCACGAGCTTTACGACACGCTCGTCGCGCGGCGGTACTTTGCCAAGTTCGACCGGATCAGCGGCTATCTTGGCCGGGTGGCGGCAGAAATGGAGACTGAGGAGCGGCTGAGCCGGACAGAGGCGCGGGTGCTCGGGGTCTACCTCAAGGCCGTGGCGGGGACGTTCCGGGCGCTGAGCCACAAGTATCTGATGACCGGGCGGGGCGAGACGGCGCCGCGGCTGACCATCGACCGGCATGAAAGCGGGTTTCCGGTGGCGCAGGAACTCATGACCATGGCGGTCGATGCGCAGCAGGCGGCGCGGCACCTGGGGGGCATGCCCTCGGAGACGGAACTCAAGGACCGGATGGTGCGGCAGATCGTCGGCGACCTGACGCTCCCCACGGCGCTGCAATTTGCGCTGTCGCAGCGGTACTACTATGAGGCGCTGGCGGCGGGGGGCATCTTCTGGGCGCGAAACGACCCGGATGCGCAGTGGGTCGGAAACATCGGTGAGCGGCGGCATTATCTGGTGCATTGGGCGGTCTGGGACTCGCAGGTCAACCTGCCTGTGGTCTACCTGATGGACCTGGAGGATTCTGGCCGCAAGCCCCTGCCAACGGATGAGGCGCGCTGGCCACAGGCGCAGGCGGCGCTGATGGCGCAATCGGTGGGCGGGTTGAAGCTGCTGACGATTGCCACCGGGTTCGACAAGGATTTCCCCGACCTCCACCCCAAGCGGCTGCGGCGGGTGATCCTGGGGCCGATGTATTCGGCGAGCTTTACGCTGCAATCCGGGCCGATCTCCAAGGTGCTGGAGGGTGCGAAGGCCCCTGAGGGGCAGGACTGGG
>JANMGI010000171.1:0-4782 GCA_031374565.1 Paracoccaceae bacterium
CGGGCATTTCCTGGCCTCGGTCAGCATCCCGCGGACGGCGTTACAGATCGACGGCGCAAAGGCGGTCAGGTGGTATCACTCCTCAGCCAAAGTGCGCCGTGGATTTTGCGGCACCTGCGGCTCAACCCTCTTTTGGGACCCTGTCCACCACGATTGGATTGCGGTGGACAGGGGGGCCTTTGATGGCCCGACCAACACGTCGTTGTCGCTGCACATCTTCGTCGCCGAGAAAGGCGACTATTACGCGATAGCGGACGGGCTGCCCCAGAACGATCACTGAAAGACCGGCGCGATCCGCCAGAGAGAGAGAAGGTCAACGCCGTGCCTCTGGCCCGCGCCCCAAATCACGTCGTCCAAATCAAACCGGCGGCCGGATCCGCCCTTCGGAAACCGGCACCGCCTCGCCCTTGATCCGCACTGCGCTCAGCGCCTGGCCCGTGACCACGGCGGTCAGCCCGATCCGGCTTGGCCGGCCCATCTCTACCCCCTGATGCAGGGTCAGCGCAGTTTCGCCATCCGCCAGCGCGCCACTGGCCAGAAGTTGTGCTGCAAGGATCGCGCTGGCCGATCCGGTGGCCGGGTCTTCCGGGACGCCCGCCGTGGGCGAAAACATCCGCGCGCGGTAGTCGCAATCGACCCCCGGCGCATAAACATACATGCTGTCCACGCCACCCGCCTGCATCTGGGCAGACCAGCCCGGTTGCAGCGGGCGCGCGCGCGACAGCGCGTCAAGGCTGGCGACCGGGACATACAGGAACCGCGGGCCGCCCTGCCAAAGGCCGGGCCGATGCGCGCCAAAGCCGATGTCTGCGGCGCCCAGCCCAAGCGCTGCGGCCAGCCGATCCGGGTCAAGCGCGGCCTCCCGGTCAGGCGCCCCCGTCACCCCATGCGGCACGACCGGTGCCACGAATTCGGCGCTGGTGCGACCTTGGCGGCGCCAGACGTGCACCGGGACCAGCCCGGCCTCTTCCTCCAGCACCAGATGCCGGTCAAAATCGCCGTCGTCCCCCATCGCCTCGGCGAGGTGGATCGCACAACCGATGGTCGGATGCCCGGCAAAGGGAATTTCGGCGGTGGGAAAGAAAATCCGCACCCGTGCGGTATGCGCAGGATTGGCGGGCCGCTGGACAAAGATCGTCTCGGACAGGTTGAACTCACGTGCAAGGGTCAGCATCTGGGCCGGTGTCAGGTCGTCCGCCCCAAGCACGATCGCCAGCGGATTGCCCGCAAATACGCGGCTGGTGAAGACATCGCAGGTGTGAAAGGTCAGCATTGCGGCCCCTTTGTGCATGGTTTACGACCGGTAAATGCCCACGGGCAGGGTATTGATTCCATGGGTAATTTCAAGCCCGTCCAGCGTGGACACCCCGGCCGAGCGTCCCCGTGTCACTGTCGTGAGGGTTCCCTTTCAAAGTATCGACAGACGGCGCCGTTGCCTAGGTCCGTTCCAGGCGGGTGAGCAAGGCGATCTGCTTTGGCAGACAGACCGAACGGAGATCGTATTTCTCGCGGACCATCCGTTGCGCGGCTTCGCGCATCCTGTCGTAGGACTTTGGCCGGGCCAGCGCGTCGGTCAGCGCCGCCGACCACGCGGGCACATCGAAGAAATCGACCAGCTTGCCGTTCACCCCGTCGGTGATCACCTCGGCCACGGGGGCGGTGTTCGACCCGACAACAAGGGTCCCGGCGGCCAGAGTCTCGACCATCGACCAGCTGAGGACGAAAGGATAGGTCAGGTAGGCATGGACGCGGGCGACATGGATCAGGTCGACCAGCCGGTCATAGGGCAGCTTGCCGACGAAATGAACGCGGCCAAGGTCAAGGCGGTCCTTCACCTCGGACAGGATCAGGTCTTTCCAGGTGCCGCCACCCTTCGGCTTTGCGCCGTAACTGACGTCATTGCCGCCGACGATGACAACCTGAGCCTCTGGCCGCGCGGCCCGCACGTCGGGCAGCGCGCGCATGAAGATGTGGTAGCCGCGATAGGGTTCAAGATTGCGGTTGATGAAGGTCAGCACCTCATCGCCGCGCTTCAGGACCTGGCCATTGGGCAGGGTGAACCGGGCCTCTGGGTTTGGGGCCAGGCGGTCGCAATCGACCCCGTCGAAGATCACGTCAAGCTGACCGCGCAAGAGCGGTGGATGTGTGCTGGCTTGCCATTCGGTCGGGCAGACGCCACAGTCCGCATGAACCATCGCCTGCGCCATGTAGGCCGCGCGCGATTGGGCAATCATCACCTGATCAAAGCCCGAAACCTGAAACTCCGGGTCAAAGCCACTGTCGGCCCCCCGACCCCGGTAGTAGAATTCCGCGAACAGCAGAAGCTTGGCTTCGGGCCAGACTTCCTTGAGAAACAATGTCTCACCCCAGCCGGAATGGCCGTAGATCACGTCCGGCACGTAACCCTCGCCGCGCAACCGCTGGGCAAAGCGGGCGACGCTGACGCCACGGTCGCTCATCGTGGTGAAGTTGCGGCCAAGGCGGGTGGTCTTGGGATCGACGGGTTGATCGGCATGGGTGTAGCGCAGCACCGGCACCTCGATGGTGCCCTTGTTGGCAGCATCGCCAAGCGCCCGTACGTCATGCCCCAGACGCTGCATCTCGGGCGCGAGGTGCAGGAACTGGCCCGGGAAGTTCTGGTGGACGAATAACAGCTTCAACGTCAGGCTCCGAAGGCGGCGGCCATCAAAGCTTTGGTATAGGGGGATTGAGGGTTGGTAAACACGGCCTCGCAATCGCCGGCTTCCACGACATCGCCGTTCTGCATGACCATCACCTTGTGCGCCATGGCGCGGATCACCCGCAGGTCGTGGCTAATGAAGATGTAGGCGAGGCCCCATTTCCGCTGCAAGTCGCGGAGAAGGTCAGCGATCTGGACCTGCACGGTCATGTCGAGCGCACTGGTCGGTTCATCCAGCACCACAAGCTTCGGGCGCAGGATCATCGCGCGGGCGATGGCGATGCGCTGGCGCTGCCCGCCCGAGAATTCATGCGGGTATCGGTTCATGCTGGCGGGGTCGAGGCCGACTTCACGCATGATGTCGGCCACCATCTCGGTCCGGTTCTGGCCAGGGGAAATTCCGTGGACGCCCAGACCTTCGGCGATGATTTCTTCAACCGTCATCCGGGGCGAAAGGCTGCCATAGGGGTCCTGGAACACCACCTGCATCTCGCGCCGCAAGTTGCGCATGTCGGCGCGGCCGTTGGTCTTCATGTCCTTGCCCAGAAAGGCCACGGTTCCGGTCGACGCGGTCAGCCGCAGGATAGCCAGTGCCAGTGTGGTCTTGCCCGATCCGCTTTCGCCGACGATGCCCAAAGTCTCGCCGGAGCGGACCGAAAGCGTCGCTTGGTTGACCGCTTTCACATAACCTACGGTCTTGCGCAGAAGGCCCTGCTGGATCGGGAACCAGACGCGAAGGGCTTCGGTCCGGATGACTTCGGTGGCACCGGCAGGGATCGGGGGCGGCCCGCCCTTCTGTTCGGCAGCCAGCAGCTTTTGCGTGTAGGGATGCTGCGGGTTGGCGAATATGTCCGCAGTTGGCCCCTGCTCGACAATCTCGCCGCCTTGCATGACGCAAACCCGGTCGGCAATGCGGCGGACAATGCCAAGGTCATGGGTGATGAACAGAAGGCTGAGCCCCTCGGCCCGCTTCAGGTCGGCCAGCAGGTCAAGGATTTGCGCCTGGATGGTCACGTCCAGCGCGGTTGTGGGTTCGTCGGCAACCAACAGTTCTGGCCCGTTCGCCAGCGCCATCGCGATCATCACCCGCTGGCGCTGCCCACCCGAAAGCTGGTGCGGATAGGCGCCAAGACGGCTTTCCGCGTCCCGGATGCCGACCTTGCCCAAAAGCTCGATGATCCGGGCGCGGGCCTTGTCGCCGCCAAGGCCCTGATGCAAGGCAAGGCTTTCGGCTAGCTGCTTTTCAATGGTGTGCAGCGGGTTCAGCGAGGTCATCGGCTCTTGAAAGATGAAGCTGATGTCGTTGCCGCGAACCTTGCGCAAATCACGCTCGGCGGCCCCGACCATCTGGGTGCCGCGATAGGTCACGGACCCCGAAACCTTGGCACTGTCCGCCAGCAACCCCACGGTCGACAGCGCTGTTACCGACTTGCCCGAGCCACTTTCGCCGACGAGTGCCACGGTTTCACCTTTGTCCACGGTGAAGGACACCTGCTTCACCGCCTGGATCAACCGACCATCCTGCTGGAAGGTGACGGTCAGGTCCTTGACCTCAAGCACGCTCATCTAAACGTCTTTCTGGGGTCGAAGGCATCACGCACGCCTTCGAAGACAAAGACCAGCAGCGACAGCATGATCGCGAACGTGAAGAAGGCGACGAAGGCCAGATGCGGGGCCTGCAGGTTTTGCTGCGCCTGCCGGGTCAGCTGGCCCAGCGAGGGAAGGTCAGAGGGCAGGCCGAAGCCAAGGTAATCAAGGCTGGCCAATGAGCCGATAGCACCAGTGATGGCAAAGGGCAGCAGGGTCAGCGTTGCAACCATCGCGTTCGGCAAAAGGTGGCGGAACATGATCTGCCAGTCGGAAACACCCAGTGCCTTGGCAGCCCGGACATATTCGAAATTCCGCGCGCGCAGGAATTCGGCCCGTATCACCCCGACCCTGCCGATCCAGCCGAAGAGGACCATCAGGAACACCAGAAGCCAGAAGCTTTTCCCCAGGATCGCCGTCAGGATGATGATGACGTAAAGATCGGGGATCGAGCCCCAAAGCTCGATGAAGCGCTGCATCAGAAGGTCGGTCAACCCGCCGAAGTAGCCCTGGAT
>JANMGI010000211.1:0-2859 GCA_031374565.1 Paracoccaceae bacterium
CCATTTTGACGACTTCGACGGCTCTGTAACGGAATAGGCGCTCATCTTTCTTTTACCTTGTTCAGTGCCTTTACGTAAATCGAGGCAAGGCCGAAGACCGTGACGAACAGGATGATCGCGTAGGCGCTGGAATAGCCGGTGCGCCACTTCTCGAACGCCTCGCGCTTCAGCTCGATGGAGGACAGAAGCGTCGTGTCGCCCGGTCCGCCGCCGGTCAGCAGGTTGACCATGTCGAACATCTTGAAGTTCTCGATCCCGCGGAACAGGACGGCAAGCATCAGGAACGGCAGCACCATCGGCACGGTAAGGGTCCAGAACTGCCGCCATTTCGAGGCGCGGTCCACTTCGGCGGCCTCGTAGATGTAGTCGGGGATCGACCGCAGGCCCGCCAGGCAGATCAGCATCACGAAGGGGGTCCACATCCAGGTGTCGACGATGATGATCGACCATGGGGCAAGGCCGCCCGGGCCGAGCATCGAGAAGCTGGCGGCGGGGATGCCGGTGAAGAATTCGACGATGTAATTCACCATGCCGATCTGCGGCTGGTAAAGGAAGGTCCAGAAGTTGCCCACGACGGCTGGGGACAGCATCATCGGGACGACGATCAGGGTGGTCAGCAGGTCGTTGCCCTTGAACTTGCGGTTGATCAGCCAGGCAAGGGTGAAGCCGATGATCACCTGAAAGAAGATCGTCCAGATCAGGAAATGCGCGGTGGTGGTCATATTCGACCAGATGTCTTCATCCGTCAGGATGCGGGTGTAGTTGCGGATGCCGACCCACTTCACCTCGGCATTGGGCTTGTTCGCCGCGTAGTTGGTGAAGGAAAGGCGGATGGTCCAGATCAGCGGGAAGATGTTGATTGCCAACAGCAGGAAGATCGTGGGGGCCACGAAGATCCAGGCGATGGTGCGGTCCGACAGGCCACGCGCTTTGCGCGCAAGCGATGGCGGAGTGGCCCGAGCCGCGATGTCGATGGGGTTTGGCATTTTTTTGTTCCGTGGGGGCAACCCCCCTCACGCTGCCCTCTCCCCACCCGATTTGTAGACTGGGGGGAGAGGGTGGCGTTGCGATGGTTGCAGGGTCGCTCCCCTCTCCCACTTGGGGAGAGGGGCGGGGGGAGAGGGGCTTAAAGCTTGCCGTCGTCCATGAAGACTTCTGTCCAGTCGGCGATCATGCCGTCCAGCGCCTCTTTCGCGGTGCCGTTTCCGGCCACGACGTAATCATGGATGTGGGACTGCGAGGCCTGCAGAAGTGACGCATAGCTTGGCTCGGCCCAGAAGTCCTTGACGATGGCCATGCTGTCCAGGAAGGTCTGGGCATAGGGCTGGCTGGTTGCAAAGCTGGGGTTTTCCACCACAGCCTTCAGGCACGAAAAGCCGCCCATCGACCACCACTTTTCCTGCACGTCCTGCTGGGCGAACCATTTGATGTAGGCGAGTGCCCCATCCATGTTGTCGGTGTTCGCCACAACGCTGATGCCCTGCCCGCCAAGCTGGGCAAAGCGTTCGCCCCCCGGACCGGCGGGGTTGACCAGATATCCGGTCTTGCCGCCGCCCACGTTGGGGTCGATCTCGAAGCCGGGCCAGGTGAAGGCGAAGTTCATCTGCATCGCGACCTGGCCGGATTTGTAGGCGTCGATGCCTTCACCCATGTAGGTGTTCGAGGCACCGGGGGCGGTGCAGCAATCGTAAAGCGACTTGTAGAATTCCAGCCCCTCGACCGCGCCAGCGGAGTTGACGAAGCCTTCCATGTCATAGGGCTTGTCAGGGTTGTCGTATTTGAAGCCGAAGCTGTAGAGCACGTCCATCGCGCCCATGGTGATGCCTTCGGACCCGCGCTCGGTGTAGATCGAGGCGCCGTAGACTGTCTTGCCGTCGATGTCGCGGCCCTGGAAGAATTCAGCCACATCCTTCAGTTCTGCGAAGGTTGCGGGTGCGGTCAGGTCGCGGCCGTATTTTTCCTTGAAGGCAGTCTGGATTTCGGGGCGCTCGAACCAGTCCTTGCGGTAGGTCCAGCCGACCACGTCACCGAAGGCGGGAAGCGACCAGTAGTTCGGAGTGTTCTTCGGCCATTCGGAATAGCCGGTGACGGTCGCCGGGACGAAGGCATCCATCGAGATGCCCTCGGCGGCGAAGAAATCGTTCAGTTTCACATACCAGCCGTTTTCGGCAGCGCCGCCGATCCACTGGCTGTCGCCGATCATCAGGTCGCAAAGCTGGCCGCCGGAGTTCAGCTCGTTCAGCATCCGGTCGGCAAAGTTTGGCCATGGGACGAATTCGAAGTTCATTTTGGTGCCGGACTGGGCCTCGAAATCCTTCGACAGTTCCACCAGCGCATTTGCCGGGTCCCAGGCGGCCCAGCAGAGGGTCAGTTCCTTGTCTTGCGCACTGGCCTGGGTCGCCCAGATAAGTGCAATCGCCGCCGATGCGGCAAGTGATGTCCGTTTCATGCAGTCCTCCCGGTTTGGTTGAAAATGGACCCGTGCAGCGCCGGGCCTTCTTTGGATTGCGACGACCATAAGCCGAGGAAGGCGGGCCTGTAAAGCGTTTTTGAGGGACGTACCTCATTTCAGCTGACGCTCGCGCCTCAAACCGATTTGAGGCGCCTTCAGGCGACCTGTTCTACGTCGGGCCGGGTGGTAAGATCCGCTTGAGCGGGCAGGTTTTCCCGCAGAACGATTTCGATTCGAATCTGTTCCTGACCTTCATCCAGCGGCTGACGATCGGCCTTTGCGCGCAGCACGCGCAGGGTGGACCGGGCAAGGTGGCCAAGGTTCTGGGTGATCACGGCGGTAACTTGCCCCTGAACCAGCGCAGTGCGGACATGGGGCGTCAACTCGTGGCAGATGACGGTGATCTT
>JANMGI010000237.1:0-3875 GCA_031374565.1 Paracoccaceae bacterium
ATCGACCCATGCGGCGGGTTGATGACGGCGTCGAAGTTCTCGATCCCCATCATCCCAAGGTTGGAAATCGCGAAGGACCCGCCCTGATACTCATGCGGCGCGAGCTTCTTGGTCTTCGCCCGACCCGCCAGGTCCTTCATCTCCGCCGACAGCGCCGACAGCGACTTCTTGTCCGCATCGCGCAGCACCGGCGTAAACAGGCCCCCTTCAACGGCCACAGCCACCGCCACGTCCGACGGCTTCAGCCGCAGCATCCGGTCGCCCGCCCAGACAGTGTTCGCCGCCGGCACCGCCTGCAACGCCATCGCGCAGGCCTTGATGATGAAGTCGTTAACTGACAGCTTCACCCCACGCCCCTCAAGCTGCTTGTTCAGCGTCTCGCGGAAGGCCATCAGTGCGTCCAGCCGGACGTCCCGCCGCAGATAGAAGTGCGGAATGGTTTGCTTGGCCTCGGTCAGCCGCGCCGCCACGGTGCGCCGCATCCCGTCCAGCGCCACTTCCTCGAAGGGCCGGTCGGCATACATCTTCAGCACCGTCTCCGCCGCCATGCCCGTGGGCATTCCGCCTGCCGGTTTCGCCGGGGCAGGGGCAGCCTTCGGAGCCTCGACCGCGACCGTAGGCCGGGCTTCAGACCGGCTCACCGCCGTAACCCCCTCGACATCCGCCCGCACGATCCGGCCATGTGGACCCGAGCCCTTCACGGCCCCCAGATCCAGCCCCTTCTCCTTGGCAATCCGCCGCGCCAGTGGCGAGGCGAACACCCGCGCGCCCGTCGCGACAGAAGCCGCCGCCGTAGGTCGGGCTTCAGCCCGACTCTCCGCCGAAACCGCGGTAGGAGCCGCCGCAGCCGCAGCCACAGGCTTCGCAACCACCGCCGAGGCATCCTCCCCCTCATCCAGCATCACCGCAATCGGAGTGTTCACCTTCACCCCCGCAGTCCCCTCGGCGATCAGGATCGAGCCCACGACCCCTTCATCGACCGCCTCGAACTCCATCGTCGCCTTGTCGGTCTCGATCTCGGCCAGGATCTGGCCCGACTTGACCACATCCCCCTCCTTGACCAGCCACTTGGCAAGGGTCCCTTCCTCCATCGTCGGGGACAGCGCAGGCATCAGAATTTCGGTAGCCATGGCTTCACCTCACCGGTAGCAGACGGATTTGACAGCGGTCACGACCTCGGCGGGCGTGATCAGGGCGTATTTCTCCAGGTTCGCGGCATAGGGCATCGGCACGTCCTTGCCCGTGCAGGTGATCACCGGGGCGTCCAGGTAATCGAACGCCTTCTGCATCACCGTGCTGGCAATGTGGTCGCCAATCGACCCCACCGGGAAGCCTTCCTCGACCGTCACGCAGCGGTTGGTCTTCATCACGCTCGCCAGCACCGTGTCATAGTCGATGGGCCGCAATGTGCGCAGGTTGATCACCTCGGCGCTGATCCCTTCGCCCGCCAGCGTCTCTGCCGCCGCCAGCGAATGCGCCACACCGATCCCGAACGACACAATCGTCACATCCGAACCGCTGCGCATCACCGACGCCTTTCCGAACGGCACCACGAACTCCGGATCCGTGGGCACCTCGAAAGATCGCCCGTACATGATCTCGTTTTCCAGGAAGATCACCGGGTTCGGGTCGCGAATGGCCGATTTCAGCAGCCCCTTCGCATCCGCCGCCGAATAGGGGATGCAGACCCGCAACCCAGGAATCGCCGCGTACCAGGCCGAATAATCCTGAGAATGCTGCGCCCCAACCCGCGCCGCCGCCCCGTTCGGGCCGCGGAACACCATGGGTGACCCCATCTGCCCGCCCGACATGTACAGCGTCTTCGCGGCCGAGTTCAGGATATGGTCAATCGCCTGCATGGCGAAGTTGAAGGTCATGAACTCGACAATCGGCTTCAACCCGCCCCAGCTTGCGCCCGTCGCAATCCCGGCAAAGCCCATCTCGGTGATCGGCGTATCGACTACCCGGCGCGGCCCGAACTCGTCCAACAACCCTTGGGAAATCTTGTAGGCGCCCTGATACTCACCGACCTCTTCCCCCATCAGGAACACCGTCGGATCGGCCCGCATCTCTTCGGCCATCGCCTCGCGCAACGCTTCGCGCACCGTCGTTGTCTTGGTCGGACCCTCGGGCAAGTCGGAATGGGGCCAGCCAGCAGCTGCCACCGGGGCGGGGGCCGCAACCGCCGCCGCAACCGGAGCCGCCGCAACCGGAGTCGGAACCGGAGCCGCCGCTGGTGGCGCGACCGGGGCAGGGGATGCGTCCGAAACGCTCTCCCCGTCCTCGACCATCACCGCGATCGGCGTGTTCACCTTCACCCCCGCCGTGCCTTCCGCAATCAGGATCTTGCCGACGACGCCCTCATCGACCGCCTCGAACTCCATCGTGGCCTTGTCGGTCTCGATCTCTGCCAGGATCTGGCCCGACTTCACCGTATCGCCTTCCTTGACCAGCCACTTGGCCAGCGTGCCTTCCTCCATCGTGGGCGAAAGCGCAGGCATCAGAATTTCAGTTGCCATGATCTCTCTCCCTCAGGCGTAAATATCGGTCCAGAGCTCCGCCAGCGGCGGCTCCGGGCTGTCTTTGGCGAACTCGGCGCTCTCGTTGACGGTCGCCTTGATCTCCTTGTCGATGGCCTTCAGCTCCTCGTCGGAAGCAAGGCCGCCTTGCGTCAGCAGATCGCGGACATGCTCGATGCAGTCCTTCTCGGTCTTGATCTTCTCGACCTCTTCCCGCGTGCGGTACTTCGCCGGGTCTGACATCGAATGCCCCCGGTAGCGGTAGGTCATCATCTCAAGGATATACGGCCCGTTTCCGGCCCGGCAGTGCGCCACGGCCTTCTCGCCCGCCGCTTTCACCGCCAGCACGTCCATCCCGTCAACCTGCTCGCCCGGAATGCCGTAGGCGAGGCCACGCCCGAAGTAGGTGGTGGACTTGGTCGACCGTTTGACGCTGGTGCCCATCGCATAGCCGTTGTTTTCAATGACGAAAATCACCGGCAACTGCCACAGCTCGGCCATGTTGTAGGTCTCGTAGACCTGGCCCTGGTTGGCCGCCCCATCACCAAAGTAGGTGAAGGTCACGTTGTCATTGCCCAGATACTTGTCGGCAAAGGCCAGGCCCGCCCCCAGCGGCACCTGAGCGCCAACGATCCCGTGCCCGCCGTAGAAATGTTTCTCTTTCGAGAACATGTGCATCGAGCCGCCCTTGCCCTTGGAATAGCCCCCGATGCGACCGGTCAGTTCCGCCATTACGCCCTTGGGGTCCATCCCGCAGGCCAGCATGTGCCCGTGGTCGCGGTAGCTGGTGACGCGCTTGTCGCCTTCCTTGGACGCCGCTTCCAGACCCACGACCACCGCTTCCTGCCCGATGTACAGGTGGCAAAAGCCCCCGATCAGACCCATGCCGTACAACTGACCCGCCTTCTCCTCGAAGCGGCGGATCAGCAGCATCTCGCGGTAGTATTTCAGCAGGTCGTCCTTCGAGACATTCGGTCTCGCGTCAGGCTTCTTCGCCATCGGGCCCCTCCCAGAGCTTGGGTTTTGCAACTGCAAAATGGTTTAGCATTAAACCATCCATACAACATCGGTGTTTATTGGGTCAAAAGGATTCTCCTGACGGCGAACTTACGCAGCGGCATGGCACCTATGCGCCAGAAGCAGGGCTTCTGCGTCCGATTCGAGAGGTCAAGGTTAACAGCTTCGGGACCATACGCGCGTATGTATGAAAGCCATACGCTTTCCATACCGAAGGAATACCCGAAAAAAGCCGTGGATCAGGCTGATTAACCCAGCGCCCGCAAGCCCTTAACGGATGGCAATCTCGTCCGACCGCATGTAACCCAGCACATCCCGAGTCTGCTGGTCCAGAAGGTC
>JANMGI010000743.1:0-1560 GCA_031374565.1 Paracoccaceae bacterium
TGCTGATGGATCGGCGGCAGGCGGTCCATGCTGGCGTAGAACTCCAGCGGCACGCCCCAGGGATCGCGCGTCGCGAGGACCCGGCCCATGAAGGGGCGTTCGATCCAAGCGGTTGGCAACGCCTTGGCGCGGAACCAGTGCTCGGCGCGATCAAGATCATCCTCGGACCAAACCTTGAAGCCCAGAACCCCGACCGAGGCTTCTTCTGCCTTGCGCAAGATCATGCAGTGATGGCCGCGTTCCTCCATCGCCCGTAGGTAGATCGCGGTGCTGTCTTCATGCGTGACCTGCAGGCCAAGCGTGTCGACATAGTAGCCCCTGCTCCAGGCAAGATCGGTCACGCGCAGTTCGGTGTGCGACAGGCGGACGATGTTGAAGGCTGGGTTCAGGTTCGCGGCGGGAATGGGCATGGGGACCTCATTGAACGGAAGCTTCTACGTTGGTTATCGGGGACCAGACGGGAAATCAGGGGGTTCAGACGCCCAGCCGTTGCATCTTGTGCTGACCTAGGGCGAAGGCGGTGTTCTTCGTCTCCATGTAGAATTCAAACGACCAGTCGCCGCCGTCGCGCCCGATGCCTGATGCTTTCACTCCACCGAAGGGGGTGGGCAGGTGTCGGACGTTCTCGCTGTTGACCCAGATCATCCCGGCCTCAAGCGCATCCGAAAACCGAAGCGCGCGGGTCAGGTCACTGGTCCAGACATAGCCGGTCAACCCGTAGGCCACGTCATTGGCGATGCGCAGCGCCTCTGCCTCGTTGCGGAAGGTGATCGAGGTCAGGAAGGGGCCGAACACCTCTTCCTGGGCGATGCGCATATCGGGGGTGGCCTGGGTAAAGAGGGTAGGGCGGATGAACCAGCCTTCGCTGCCCTGCCGCATTCCACCCGCCGCAAGGGTCGCCCCATCGGCCTTGCCGATCTCGACATAGTTCGTGACCTTGTCGAAATGGGTCTTGTGGATCAGCGGCCCGATTTCGGTTTTCGGGTCCAGCGGGTGGCCGACACAGATGTTGTTCACGCGGGCGATCAGCTTTTCATGGAATGCCCCGGCAATGCTGTCCTGCACCAGAAGCCGCGAGGACGACGTGCAACGCTCACCGTTCAGCGAGTAGATCATGAAGATCACCGCATCCAGCGCCCGGTCCAGATCGGCGTCCTCGAACACCACAACCGGGTTCTTTCCGCCCAACTCGAAATGGACGCGCTTCAGCGTGTCGGCCCCCTGTTTCATGATCATGCTGCCGGTGCGGCTTTCGCCGACAAAGGCGATGGCCTTGATGTCGGGATGTTCGGTCAACGCGCGACCCGCGCCTTCGCCCATGCCGTTCACCAGGTTCAGTACACCGGGCGGCAGGCCGGCCTCATGGCAGATTTCGGCCAGTAGACGCGCAGACAGCGGACTGAACTCGGCCGGCTTGTGAACAACCGTGCAGCCCGAGGCAAGCGCAGGGGCGATCTTCCAGGTCGACAGCATGAACGGCGTGTTCCACGGCGTGATCACCCCGACAGGACCGATCGGTTTGCGCGAGGTGACATTCATATGGTCCCTGGTCGGCAGGGC
>JANMGI010000333.1:0-5811 GCA_031374565.1 Paracoccaceae bacterium
TCAGCTGGGTCACGCGGGCACCTGCCCGATCAGGGCGGGCCGTGCGTCGGTGCCGATTTCCTCGTAGGACAGAACCGGCATGTGCAGCCCCTTGGCCTGCACCACAGTGCGCAAAAAGCGGCGGCGTCCGACCGAAGTGACAAGGGCCGGATAGACGCCACCTTCTGCTGCCCGGTTGACGCGTTCGGTCAAGCCATTGGCCAGCTTGGCAAAAAGTTCTGGCGGGAGTGCAATGTCCCGCAGTCCGCGTTCGCCATCGATCTGATAGTTGGCAAAGGCCTTCTCCCAGTCCGGGGCAAGCTGGATCAGCGGCACCGACCCATCCGGGCGTTTCAGCTCGGCGACGATCTGGAAGCCGAGGCGCTGGCGGACATGTTCGCAGATCGCCTCAGGCGAGCCGAATTGCCGCGCCTCGGCGACCGCTTCCAGGATCAGGGGAAGATTGCGGATCGACACCCGTTCATCCAGCAAAAGACGCAGGACCGCGTGCAGCACATCAAGCGGCACCTTGTCGGGCAAGAGTTCGTCAAGAAGCCGCCGGTTCGCCTCGGCCCGGACCGGATCGGACAGCTTGACGAATTCGTCCAAGAGCCGGCGAAGGCCACGCAGGGTAAGAAGCCGTGACAGGTTGGCCTTCAGAACCTCCAGAAGATGCGTTGCCAGCACTTCGGTCGAAGAGACGACCGTAAGGCCGGACAGCGCTGCGTCCTCCTGCTGATCCGGGCGGATCCAGCGGGCGGGCGCACCATAGACCGGCTCGCGCGCGTCAAGACCATCGGGGGCGGGAATGCCGTCGTTCAAAAGGACCAGAACCCGGTCGGGGTACAGCCGGTCCGACACCCGCTCTACCCCTTGCAGCCGGATCCGGTACTGGCCTGGCGGCAGCGCGCTTTCGTCGGTCAGGCGGATTTCGGGCAGGATGAAACCGAAGGTGGTGGCGACATGGTTGCGCATGTTGCCGATCCGGCTATCAAGCCCGGTCGCCGGGTCCAGAACCATGGCCACCAGGTTTGGCGCAAACTCGATGTGGATATCGTCAAAATCCAGCACATCGCCGATCGAGCGCGGCTTGACCGGTTCCAGTGTCGGCGGCGGGGCCTCCTCCGTTTTCAGTGAGGCACGGGTCCGGACATAGGCCAGCGCTCCAAGCGACAGTGCGGCCAGCATGAAGGGAAGAAACGGCATGCCCGGCACCAGCGCAAAAAGCGCCATCAGGGCCGCCACGGTGCCTAGAGCGCCGGGATACTGGCTAAGCTGGGCGAAGAATGACACATCCGCAGCACCCTTCTGGCTGCCCTTGGCCAGAAGCAGCGCCGCAGCAACCGAGATGATGACGGCAGGAATCTGACCGACAAGACCATCACCGACGGTCAGGATGGTGTAGGTCTCGAAGGCGGTGGCGACATCGAGGCCGTGAACGAAAATCCCGACGATCAGCCCGACGACAATGTTAAGCCCGGTGATCAGCAACCCCGCGACGGCATCGCCCTTGACGAACTTTGACGCCCCGTCAAGCGAGCCGAAAAAGTTGGTCTCGGCCAGTTCCTGTTCGCGCCGCTTCTTCGCCTCGGCATGGTCAATGGCACCCGCAGACATGTCGGCATCAATGGCCAGCTGGCGCCCCGGCATCCCGTCCAGCGCAAAGCGCGCGCCGACTTCGGCCATCCGGCCCGCGCCTTTGGTGATGACGATGAAGTTGACGATCAGAAGGACGATGAAGATCACCAGACCCAGGATCAGGTTGCCACCCATGATGAATTCGGCAAAGCCTTCGATCACGTGACCAGCGGCATCGGTGCCGGTGTGGCCCTGGCCGATGATCAGTTTGGTCGACGACACGTTCAACGCCAGTCGCAACAGAAGCGACGCGAGAAGGATCGTCGGGAAGGCGGAAAAATCAAGCGGGCGGTCGATGAAAAGCGTGATCGTCAGCATCAGGATCGCCAGCGCGAACGACAGTGCAAGGCCAAGGTCGAGCATCCACGCCGGGATCGGCAGGATCATCATGACGATCACCGCCATCAGTCCGATTGCCAGAAGGATGGTCGGGCGGAAGATCGAGCGCAGCGAGAACCCCTGTGTCATGTCATGGCCCCCCGATCAACCGGCGGCCACCCGTGCCGGCAGGAACCAGGGAGCCCCCGGTTCCGGCACCTCCGGCAACGAGAAGCGGGAAGCGGTTCAGCCGGTCAGCGGCGGGCGCTGTAGCCGGGAATTCCGGTCGCTCAGCGCCGTCCAGACTGGCATAGGCTGCTTCAAACTTGGCCTGATATACTGCGGCGTATTCGGGCGTTCCCGAATGATAGGCCGCAGCGGCAAGCGCCCAGTCGCCCGATTTCGCATACTGCTCGGCCAGAAAATTCGCCGCGTAGGTCGCATTCTGCTGCGGATCAAGCATGTCGGCGATCGTCGCGAAGCCTTCGGCGTGCCAGCGATAGTTCAACTGGAAACACCCAAGATCAACATTCGTGGCCCCTTGGTCGAGGGCTTCGGCCACCCCGGCCACGGCCTCTTCGGCGGTGTCGAACCATTTGCCTTCGCCGCCGAAGTTGACGGTCCAGGGCCAGGGTCGGTTGTTCCGGCCGGTCTCCACGGTCGAAATTGCCAGAAGCACGTCAAAGGGTACGCCCGATCTGTCGGAAGCCTTCGAGGCCGCGTCGAGACACAGGGCCGCGGCGTCTTCGCGGGCCGGGGCTGTGGTCGCCACCAGAACCGTAATGACGGACGCGGTGGACAGAAGGGTGTGGCAGGATTCTCTGCGGGGCATATTCGGCTCCACCCCGCGCGTTCTGCCGAGGTCTTGCAACCACGGTAACGGGCGAATCTTTCCGGTCGGTTACCAGATTCAGTTGGTCGACGGCGAAGTGACACTGGCGAGAAGGGCTTCGATGGCCTGACGCGACGCAAGGCTTGCTTCAACCGCCTGTCCACTGCGCGCAAGAAGCGGCGGTGTTTCGGTCGCATTGGCCGGGGCTATCAAGCTTGCAGCTTGAAGCCAGGGCGATGGCAGGGCCGGATCAAGCTTTGCCCAGTCGCCCCGCCACGGGCCAAGCCGGGCCGCCGCTTCGCTTTCGCCTGCTGCAGTCAGCGCCGTCCCGGCAGCCGCAAGATCGCCAAGTTGCAGCAGCGCCTGCGCCCGCACCGCCTCGACGTCAAGATCATTCATTCCGTCCAAAAGCGCGACCGTCGACCGGGCATCACCAATGCCAAGTGCCGCTTTTGCAGCAATCAGCCGCAACTCTGGCGACTCGGATACCTCGACCGGCCCGATCCAGGCTTGCGCTGCGTCAGGGAACCCCAGGGCCAGCAGACGCTTTGCGATGGCAAGCTTGACTTCGGGCCGGACAACCGGCGGATTTGCCCCGGCCGGCAAGACGGCCTTCGTCAGGAATGCATCGTCCGGTGCCCGATCCTGCGCGACCTGCCAAAGCTCCGCCAGCGCGGCTTCGGACATGTTCTCCTGTGCAAACGCCGCATCAAACTGCCCGGAAAGCGCAAGCGCCAGGACAACGGCACGGTTGACGGCGGGGCCATCTGCGGTTCCCTCGATCTCACCCTGAATGGCAAGAAGTGCTTCGGCAGTCTCGCGGGCAAGCGGTTCCAGTGTCTGAAAGTGCGATTCAACCAGCGCGACGAGGTTTTCGGCCTGGTCACCGTCAAGCGCCACGGCGGTTTCCGCATGGGCAATAGCAGCCTCAGTGTTCCCGCCGTGCAGGTCGACCTTCGCATCCAGAAGCGCCACCGCGGCTTTGTCCGAATCCGGGGCACGTTCCATCGCGTCCCGGATCATCCTTGCAGCTTCCGTATCGTCCCGCGCGAGGAATTTCTCGGCCAGTCCTGCACCCAGGTGACGGCGCAGATGTGCAGGCAGCGCGGCGAAAGCCTGGAGGATCGCGTCCCGGTTCACACCGCGCCCGGCGGGCAACCTGTCATGTGCCAGCGCCGCCCAAAGCGCAGCGGGCCCGTCACAGTCCAGCATGCTGGCAAAGGGGGTCTGCGGGTCACTTTCGCCGTCCACGATCCTGGCCATGGAGCGGTAGAGCCGCAGCGTCGCATCTTCTGGCGCCGGCTCCATCAAGTCGGCCTGATGACGGGCTTCCGCACCGAACCCAAGGTACAAAAGCCCCTTGATCGAGGTCAGGATCGCATCAGGCACGGGTGCGTCGAATTCTCCGTAAAGTCCTTCACGCGTCATGGCGAGAACATCGTGCGGTTGCATATCCCTGCCCCAGGCGGGCAAGTCGAGAAGGGACGGATCGGCACAAGCTGATGCGGGAAGGGACCCGGCGACGAAGGCATCGGGATCGGTGACGATGACACCCGGGTCCTCGCCGACACGGATCTGCGACCAGGGAAGCTCGGCATAATCAGAGACAATGGGCTTCCGCGGCTTCCCGGGCAGCCTCATGTCGACAATTCCATCCGCCGCACCGCGGGCGATCTCTTCCAGAAGCTGGTCGCGCAACGGCTCTAGCGATACGCTGCCGGTGTCGAGCGGCAATGGCAAAGCAACGTCTGGGTTTGTCTTGTGTGCATCCTTGTCGGCAAGCCAGTTGTAGCCTTGCGTTTTGCTGTTGGTGATTGCGGCCACAGGCTCCGGGCTGGGTGCTGGGAAGGCCGCTTCAAAGGAAGATCTCGCGGGGGCCGGGCCGGGCTTGATGTCCAGCACGACCACTCCGGTCCGATATTCGAACGGGAAAATGTGGCAATCGCACCCAAGTCGCAACGAGAGTACGCCGGTTGTAGGGTCGGCCTGCAAAGCCTGCAGCCGCGTTCTGGGAATGCGCTGCCACACCAGGGCAAGATCATAACCGGGCTGCACATCGGCCTTGACGGCAAAAGCATACCCGTCAGGTGTCCTACCCAGCTGCCAGTCGGCGCCCTCGGGCAGTTCGATGACAAGCCGGGTGAAATCGCCATGCTCTCCCGAAAGCACCCGCGCCGTTTCGGCATTGGCAGAACCGGACAGCGCAAGAAACAGAATCAGCCAGCGGATCATGCAGCGTCCTGCTTCAGGTTACGCATGGCTTCTTCAAGTTCGCCAAAGCCGGGACGCACATGATGCGGAGTGTTCTGGCGACCGACTTCGATGCAGATGTTGGCCGGGTGGCGGTGCAGGTTGGCAATCAGAACCTCCCGGATGAGCTGGTAGAAGTGGATGTCCTCTTCCACCACGGCTTTGACCCGGGCAGCAAAGGGGCCCATCAACCCGTAGGCCAGAAAGACGCCGAGAAACGTTCCGACAAGCGCGCCGCCGATCATTTCGCCCAGCACTTCCGGCGGCTGGTCGATTGACCCCATGGTCTTGATGACACCCAGAACCGCTGCAACAATCCCCAGAGCGGGCAAAGCGTCCGCAAGCGATTGCAGGGCGTGGCTGGAATGCATGGCGTGGTGAAGCGTCGCGTCCATCCGCTTGTCGAGAACTTCCTCTACCTGATGCGGATCGTCGTAATTCATCGAAGCGGCGCGGAAAGTGTCGCATATCAGGTCGATCGCATCATGGTCGTGTTGGATGCGGGGATACTTTCCGATGATCGCCGAGGTTTCAGGCGATTCGATATGCTCTTCCAAAGCAACGGGATTTGCGCGGGACAGGCGGATAAGCTCGAACAGAAGGCAAAGCAGGTCCCGGTAGTCATTCGGTTTCCACCGCGACCCCTTGAAAACCTTTCCGACATCCTTGAGCGTCTGTTTGACCGCCGGAAAATCGTTCGAGATCAGGAAGGCCCCGACAGCCGCGCCGCCGATGCTCATCATCTCATGCGGCAGGGCTTCGAAAATGATGCCAAGCCGCCCACCGGCCAGCGA
>JANMGI010000388.1:0-6916 GCA_031374565.1 Paracoccaceae bacterium
GCCCAAACAGCGCCTTCCGCGTCAGGCGGGCCTGGATTGCGGCGTCGGTAAAGACCGGCTGACGTCCGCGCTTGCCGGTTGGCAAGGCAAGCCAATGCATGTCGGGATCGAACCAGATCTACAGCGATCCGCGCTTCGCAAGCGCCGCGTTATAGTCATGCCAGTTCGTAGCGCGGCAGGTCAGGGACTTCGGTTTGCTCTTGCAGACCAGCGACGACGCTGGCTTCAAAAGGTGAATCCTTCATCCCATTTGCGCAACAAAACCTCCACCAATGACCATCATTCCCCTTCAGCGTCCCTTCGCCTTCAGCCAGTCCGTGATCAAGTCGCGGTGCCTCTCGCCCGAATAGCTGGGGAAATGCCCGCCATGCACAACCCGGACTGGCAGACGCAGCAATCGCTCCATCGAAGTCACATACTGCCAGCGTTCCAGGTCGCTGGTGCCCTCGATCAACTCGCCGTCATAGACGATGTCGCCAGAGAACAGGATGCCCGTCGCCGCTTCCCACAACGCGATGCCGCCAGGGGAATGGCCGGGGGTGTGGATCACTTCGAAATGGCGGTCTCCTAGGTCCACCACGTCACCATCCCAGAGCAGGCGCGTTGCGGGGGCGGCTTGGACGGTATAAGTCCGGGCACTGTAAGGTTCGGGCGGCAGAGTGGTGAAGATGTCGTCGGCCACGTATTTGTCAGCGAGAGTGTTCGCTCGGGTCGGCGCCCGCAGAAGGTGCGCTTCGGCGGCGTGGCACAAGCGGCAGGAAAACTCGTGATGCAGGCCGATGTGGTCGAAATGGGTGTGGCTGGCGACGGCTTGCAAGGGGCGTTCGGCCACCAGCCCGACCTGATCGCGCAGACTGACGACGCCCATGCCGCTGTCGACCAGCATGTCGCTGTCGCGACCCCGGATGTGCCAGACGTTACAGCGGTAGTATTCAAGGATATGGCGCTCATCAATATGCGTGACGTCGTCGCCCACGCCACGCACCCGCCACCAGTCGTCCGGTTTTGCTCTCATTCGGTCAGCACCACATGGCTTTCGGCTCCGAGGTCCAGCACCCCGCCAACCTCGACCGTCTGAGATTGCGGCAGATGCACCACCAGCCGCAAGTCGGGCGCGGTGAGGGGGCTGACATGGGCGCGGATATGGGTGCCGAAGAAGGCAGCTTCCTCGATCTTGCACAGGCCGATGTGCAGCAAGCCCCTCGCAGACAGCGCTTCAGGGCGGATGCACAGGGTTCCATCGGGAAGCGGGACCGGTCCGAAGGGTGCCTGACCATCGCGGACCGGGATGCGGTTGACCTCACCCATGAAGCCGGCAGTGAAAAGCGTTTTCGGATGCAGATAGACCTGACGCGGGGGGCCGAAATCCTCGATCCGGCCCGCGTTCATCACGACGATCCGGTCGGCGATGGCCATCGCCTCTTCCTGGTCGTGCGTGACGTGGACAAAGGTGGTTCCCACCCTTCGCTGGATCCCCTTCAGCTCATCCTGCATCTGCCGCCGCAGCTTCAGGTCCAGCGCGCCGAGCGGTTCGTCCAGAAGCAGGACTTCGGGTTCCACAGCCAAAGCCCGGGCCAGAGCAACCCGCTGCCGCTGCCCGCCCGACAGTTCATGCGGGCGGCGGTCGCCTCGGCCCTCTAGCCCTACCAACGCCAGCATTGCGTCGGCCTTTGCTGACCGCTTCGCCTTCTGCACCCCGCGCATCCGCAAGCCGAAGCCCACGTTCTCCCGCAGGGTCATGTGGGGAAAGAGGGCGTAGTCCTGAAAGACGGTCGTCGTCGGCCGGTCTTTCGGCGCGACACCGGCCATATCGCGGGTGCCGATCAGGATGGTCCCGGCGGTCGGTTCAGTGAATCCGCCGATCAGGTTCAGAAGCGTGGTCTTTCCGCAGCCTGAGGGGCCGAGGAGGACGACGAGTTCCCCCGCCTCGATCTCCAAGCTGACCCGGTCCAGCGCAGTGGCAGTCCCATAGCGTTGCGAGACGGTCTGGATGGAGACAGCAGCGGTCATGGGCGTTTCCGGAAGACGGTAAGTTCGAGGAGGATCACGAGGGTGACGGAGACAAGGAAGACCAGAGACCCCACGGCGTTGGTGGCAGGGGAAAGGCCGGATTTCAGCATCGACCAGATCTCGACCGGCAAGGTGACATCGAATCGGGTGAGAAGGAAGGCAATGATGAACTCGTCCCAGGAGAAGGTGACCGACAGGAAGAAGGCGGCGGCAAGGGGGGCGGCCAGCATCGGGGCGGAGATCAGGGTCAGGACCTTCCATTCGGCTGCGCCAAGGTCACGCGCGGCGCGTTCGGCGTTGCGCTGGTGGTCGCCCATGGCCGCGTAGGTGATGGCAAAGCAAAGCGGCAGGTTGATGACGACATGGGCAATGCCGGTGGTCCAGAGCGACAGGCGAATACCGGTGAGGGTGAAGATATTCAGCAGGCCAAGCGCGATGATCAGGGTGCTGACCGTCATCGGCGCGATCAGGACACCGCGCATCAGCGCCGATCCGGGTAAGCGCACGCGGGCAAGGGCATGGGCGGCCAGGAAGCCGAGGGTGAGGGCGATGAGCGAAGAGACGACCGCGACGAGGAGGGAATTGAGGAGGGCAGCAGTCAGGTCGTCGTTGCCAAGCACCTGGGCATACCACTGCAGCGTCACGCCCTTGAACGGCGGCACCGGCAGGCGACCATCCTGAAAGCTGAAGACGACCAGCACGGCGACGGGAAGGTAGACGAAGGTGAAAGCTGCGGCAAGATAGGCCCAGGAGAGGAGACGTATCATTCGGGCATCCTCCTCGCTAGACTTCGTTTCCTCGTCGGAGGGGGCGCAGCGAGCAGGGACGAAGTCTCCGACGAGCTGCCCATCACACCCGATCCAGTCGCAACCAACGGCTGCTGGCGAAATAGGCCAGCGTCACCACCGCCATCAGCACGACCGACAGGGCCGAGGCCAAGGGAAAGTTCCCGCTGCGACCCAGTTGCAGCATGATCAGCTGCGGCAGGGTCAGTTCGGTGTTTCCCCCAAGGATCTGCGGGGTGATATAGTCGCCGATGCACAGAACGAAGGTCAGGAAGGCGCCGGTCATGACGCCCGGCATGGTCAGGGGCAGGATGACGTGGGCGAAGGTCTGCCAGCGGCTTGCGCCAAGGTCCTGCGCGGCCCTCGCATAGTTCGGCGACAGCTGGATCAGGTTGGCGTAGATCGTCAGGGTCAGAAGCATGACGAAGAAGTGTACGAAGCCGATCACCGTCGCCGTGCGGGTCGAGGCGATTTCCAAGGGCTCGGCGATCAGTCCAAACCCGAGCAATGCCTTGTTCAGCACCCCATTCTGCCCCAGCACCAACAGCCAGGAATACGACCGCACCACGTAAGAGGTCCAAAACGGCAGCACCGCAAGCAGCAGCGCCAGCCGTTGCCAGCGCGCGGGGATGCGAAAGGCGATGATCGCTGCAAGGGGGTAGGCAAGGACGATGGAAATCACCGTGACGACCACCGTGATCTGCAAGCTGTTCCAAAGTGCCCCCAGCATCACCGGGTCGGTGAAGATGCGGGTGTAGTTGCCGGGGTCGAAACCGCGAATGACCGCACGGCCCTCCATGTGCGCGAAGGACAGTGCAATCATGCCAAGGAAGGGCAGGATGAAGAATCCTGCCGTCCAGACCAGTGCCGGGGCCAGCAGGCCCCAGGCGTGGCGGCGGTCGCGGGCCTGAAGGCTCACCTTATTGCGCCAGCATCTCGGTCCAGAGGTCCTGCATCGCCGCATCCAGCGCTGCATCCGGGATCGGATAAAGTTGCGCGCGGGCCAGGAAGTCGGGCTGCTGATCCCAGCGCAAGACGGCCTTCTGCTCGGGCGTCAGGGCATCCCCGGCCTTGGCGTTGGCGGGCATCCCCCAGTAGCAGGACGAGGTCGCCAGCCGCGCCTGACCTTCTGGTGAAGTGATGTAGTTCACGAACTCCAGCGCCAGATCGGGCTGGGTAGAACCGGACACGACGCCAATGGACTGCGCCCAACGCAGGCCGCCCTGCTTCGGGATTGTCCAGTCAAGGTTCGGGTTTTCTGCCGCAAGTACCGCAGTCAGCCACTCGCCCCCGCCCACCACGATGTCGACCTCCCCGGTTGCCAGCGCGGTCTGGGCCGACACCACGTCGGACACCTGCTTTGACGCCTTGCGCAAAGCCATCAGCGGGTCCTTCAGTGCGCCAAGTTTGTCGGCAGTGATGTCGGCGGTGTTGATCCCCTGACCCAAGGCCACCAGACCCAGCACCGGCAGGTAGTAGTCATAGATCCCGATCCGACCGTCGTACTTGCCGCTGGTCAGCGTGGCCATGTCCTCCATGTCCGCCGGGTCAACCTTGGTCTTGTCGAAAGAGATCGTGTTGTAGCCGAATTTCTCGGTCACGGCGTAGGTCTTGCCATCTACGGTGTTGTTGTCGGCCATCACCAGTTCGGGGAAGAAGTCCGCCGTCGCCAGCTTGTCTGCGGGAAGTTCCGCCATGTGCCCCGCCTCGACCGCCCGCTTCACGTCGACCGCGTCGATCACAAGCACGTCCCAGTCCCCCGGCTGCGACTGGTCCAGGATCGCCAGTCCGGCAGCCGTGCCTTCGTATTCCTTCAGGTTGACCTTCACCCCGAACTTTTCCTCGAACGGAGCGATCAGCGCCGGATCGGTATGGTCGCACCAGACAAGGGCATTCAGCTCTTGCGCAATGCCGGGGGTGGCGGACAGAAGCAGAGCAATAGCGGACAGCGTGCGGGACATCATGATCTCCGTGTTGGGGGCCCCATTCTTCGAGGTATCCTGTGGGCGCTTGCCAAAAAGATTGAGTTCGTTCATTTTTGAAGTCAACATCAAAAATTGAGTATTTCGAGAACTGCATGGGACTTCGGGAACGACACAAGGCCGACCGGACCCGCCGCATCCTCGAGGCGGCATCGAGCCTTTTTCGTGCGCAAGGCTATGACGCGGTCAGGATCGAGGACATTGCCGCTGCCGCCGATGTGTCGGCGGGCACGTGCTACAACTACTTTTCCACCAAGGGCGACATCCTGCTGGCCATCGTCTCGATGGAGGTGGAAGAGGTGATCGAGGCCGGTCACGCCATCGTCGCCGACCCGCCCTCCGTGGTGGCCGAAGCGTTGGACCGGCTGATCCGCATCTACTACGACCACTCGCTCCTGTATCTGACCAAAGAGCTTTGGCGCCGCGCGATCGCGTTGACGGTCGAGGCCCCTGAAACACCTTTTTCGCAGCGCTATCTGGCGTTGGACCGGCTGCTGATCGGTCAGGTCAGCGATCTCGTCGCCGCCTTGCAGGCCCGCAGGCTGGCGCGTGGCGACCTTGACCCTGCGATTCTTGGCCGGATCATCTTCAACCAGCTGAACCAGGCCTTCATCGAATTCGTGACGCAAGAGGCGATGCCGCTGACCGATTTGCATTGGACGAACAAGTGCGCGACGGACCAGTTGGCAAGCCTTGTCGCCACCCCCTGAACAGGATGGACCTGCAAGCCACGGGGAGGCTTGCAGGCCCAGGCCGGCGCGAGGGGGTCGACACCGGCCAGTCACCCCGCAACAAGGAAATTGCGGGTTTCAGTTGCGCGAAGGGTAAATGCCCTCAAGCGCAATAATGTAATTCACGCAAAGGCTTGGCTGCATGTTGTCATGCGGCTGACCGCCTCCGGTCAAAGTGATGGACAAGGGGTTCAGGCTGACGGTCGAACCGGTCTTGTCGGAAAAGATTTGTGACCGCGCAATCATGTCGCCCTGCGCGCGGTCGGTGACACTCGGAACATTGGCGACAACCAAATCATGTGTGTGAGGCGGAACCTGCGCCGCTCCCAGCGTGACGGTCTCGTGCCCAAGGGCATCGCCGGGAGAGCGCGGCGAAAGCCCCGCGCCGGTGCCCGCATGGACAGGAACGCGTCCGCGCAGGTCCGGCAGTTGAAAGGTCGCGATGCCGTCGCCGCCATAGGTGGTGCCCAACAGCGAATACAATGCCGAAAACTGTGCAATCTCAAGCGACTGCCCATTGCAGAACGCCCATCCCCTGGGCTCGAAGTTGCCTCCGAAGAGTATGATCGACCCAAGCAGGGGTTCCATCGCATGCGCACCATTTCATTTCCGACCTCCGCCTTCGGATGCCGGTGACTCAGTGCTAGCCTCCGGCCGCGTCTGTTTCTGTGGCAAAACGCACAAAGCCCGATCTGGCGCAGCCACGGGTTGAACCTTGGTTCCTGCCTGCGCATTGCCGCAACAACTCCCCGCAATGGCCGCAGTCTGGAAGCCTGCGCCATGATTGCGCCAAGCTTTGTTTCGACAAAGGAAACCAATATGGATAACAAATCGCAAACCCAGCATTTGTAAACGCTGGCGAGGGGAGAGCAGCCTATGGCCGCAGAGCGCAAAAAGATCGCCGTGATCGGCGGTGGCGTCGGAGCGATGACTGCGGCCTATGCGATCACGCAGATTCCGGGATGGGATCAGACGTATGAGCTGACCGTCTACCAGCTGGGCTGGCGGTGCGGGGGAAAAGGGGCTTCGGGGCGTAACACAGCACAGCACGACCGGATCGAAGAGCACGGGTTGCACATCTGGGCCGGGTTTTATGAGAACGCTTTCCGCCTGATGCGAGACTGCTACGACACCTTGAACAGCACCGGCCTGCGGTCCCCGGACGCGCCGCTTGGAACCCTGGACAAGGCCTTCAAGGGCCTGTCGCATTTCCTGCTGGCCGAAGACCTTCCGCAGCCGGACGGCACCGTCAGCCTGCACCCGTGGCGCGTGGATTTCCCGCCGAATGACGAGAAGCCCGGCACGGGTGGCGTCTTGCCTACGCCCTTCGCCTACTTCCAGATGCTCGCCCGCAGCATCGCAGACCTGTGCGAGCAGAGCCTGTCCGGTTCGGCAACGACTGCGCAAA
>JANMGI010000451.1:0-4491 GCA_031374565.1 Paracoccaceae bacterium
CAATCCCGAAGTCCCCGAAGACCTCCCGCATCCGCCCGAACAGCCACCCGGTGAACGCCCGGCTGCGGCCAAGCTGGTTTTCATAGGACCGGCTCTGGCTTTCATGCACCCCCATCGACACGCCCTGCCCGATGGGCGTCAGCAGGTAGGCGGGGTCGATCCCCTGCTCATAGGCCGCGTGGCCCACCTCATGGATCGTCGAGTAAAAGCAGTTGAACGGGTCCCCCTCGTTCACCCGCGTCGTGATCCGCACGTCGTGGCCTGAACCGGACGAGAACGGATGCACCGCCAGATCCACCCGGCCGCGCGACCAGTCGTATCCGAACACCGTCGCCAACTCCCGCGACAGCCCCATCTGGGCGTCGGTTCCGAAGGCCCCGACGACCCCTTTCGGCGCCGGCGAACCCAGCACCTTGGCCCGCAACGCCACCAACCGGGGCCGCATCGCATCGAACATCGCCGCAATCGCCGCTCCGGTCATGCCCGGCTCGTAATCATCGACCAGCGCGTCGTAAGGGTCCCCCCCCGCCGCCAGCGCCGCCCCCTCCGCCCGCTTCAGGTCCACGACCTTGCGCAGCGTCGGCAGGAACCCCGCCACATCCTCGCGGCCCCGACACTCGGCCCAAACCCCCTGCGCCAGTGACATCGTCGTCGCGATCTCCTCGGCAAGCTTGGCGGGCACCTTTAGCGTGCGCGCGTAGGACCTCCGGATCAGCCGCAACTGCGCCTCGCCCACAGCGTCTGGTGCAACAGCCCCCGCCAGCCAATCGGCCAGCCGAGCGTCCGTCCGCCGCGCGTGCAGAACACCCTCCAGCGCCCCAATTTCTTCGGACCGCTGCCCGGCGGCTCCCTCGGGCATCACCGTCTCCTGGTCCCAGCCCAGCCGCCCCGCGACCTGAGCCAGAGCCTCGGTCTGGCGCTGAAACGCCATCAGGTCATCAAACGCGCTCATGCCGTGCCTTTCCGGATCGACCCCGAGATAGGGTATTGAGACAGATGCCGCGCCCGCAGGATCAACACCCACAGGATCACCGCGCCGATCTGGTGGGTGATTGCCACATGGACATGCGCCGCAGTGACCGCCGTGACGATGCCCAGCACCATCTGCGCCACCAGCATTGCCATCACCGCATGGAACGCCGCTTGCGTCGCCTGATAGCTGGACTTCCGCCCCCGCAGCCAGACCACAATGCCGAAGGCAAGGAGAAGATAACCCGACATCCGGTGAATGAACTGCACCAGCCCCGGGTTTTCAAAGAACGCGTGCCAGACCGGCAAGCTGCCCCCCTGCCCGTCCGGCACATAGAACGCATCCGCCGGAAAGAACTGCCCGTTCATCAGGGGCCAGGTCGGATAGCCGCGCCCTGCGTCGATCCCCGCCACCAGTGCGCCGAGCAGGATCTGCAGGAAGGCAAAATGCATCAGACCGGTGGACAAGCCGAAAAGCTTTGCCTCCCTGCCCCGTCGCGACGTCATCAGCTCAGCCTCGGACCGGCCCAGAAGGAAGACATACCAGGCGATGAACCCCAGGATCACGAAGGCCAGCCCCAGATGTGTGGCCAGCCGGTAGCTTGCCACGTCCAGCCGGTCGCCCGACAGGCCCGAGGAGACCATCCACCAGCCAATCGCGCCCTGCGCACCGCCCAGTGCGCCAATCAGCAGCAACCGCCCGGTCCAGCCCGGCGGAATGGCCCGCGCCAGCGCAAAGCCCGCGAAGCCAATGCCCCACACGACACCGATCAACCGCCCAAGCTGACGATGCCCCCATTCCCACCAGTAGATCGACTTGAACGCTTCCAGCGTCATCCCCTTGTTCTGCAACTGGTATTCAGGGATCGCCTGATACTTCGCAAACTCGCTGGCCCAGGTTGCATCATCCATCGGCGGCAAAGCCCCCGTGACCGGCTTCCATTCAGTGATCGACAGCCCGCTGTCCGTCAGACGCGTCAGCCCACCCACCGCGATCATCGTCGCCACCAGCAGGAACAGTGCCACCAGCCACAGCCGGATGCCACGCCGCGCGCCCTTCGGCCGGGCGTCGATCCCGCCGCCCACCGGCGCTACAGAAGCCTTCTGCTCTGCCCCGACCTCTTCGAAAATGCTGCGCTTCGCGGCCATCGGCTTACCCTTTCGTCTTGGCCCGGACACTAGGCCCGCCCTCCCCCGCCTTCAAGGCCCCGCCTTAAGGTCGCCTTGGGCGAAAGGTCACATGCTTGAGCATCCGTCCCGCTTCCTGTATCCCCGCGCTTTGATCCCTGCCCGAAAGCCCGTTCGCATGAAATTCCTCGACTTTGCCCGCGTCTATATCCGCTCTGGCGGCGGTGGGGCCGGCTGCGTGTCGTTCCGGCGCGAGAAGTTTGTCGAATTCGGCGGCCCGGACGGCGGCGACGGCGGCCATGGCGGATCGGTCTGGGTCGAAGCGGTCGAGGGGTTGAACACCCTGATCGACTACCGCTACCAGCAGCATTTCTTCGCCAAGTCAGGCCAGCCCGGCATGGGCAGCCAGAAGACCGGCAAGACCGGCGACGACATCCTGTTGAAAGTGCCGCTGGGCACCGAGATTCTGGACGAGGACGAGGAAACCGTTCTGGCCGACCTCACCCGCGTCGGCCAGCGCGTCTGTCTTGCCGAAGGCGGCAACGGCGGCTGGGGCAACCTGCGCTTCAAATCTTCGACCAACCGCGCGCCTGCCCGCGCAAATCCGGGGCAGGAAGGCATCGAGCGGACCATTTGGCTGCGCCTGAAACTGATCGCCGATGCTGGCCTTGTCGGTCTGCCGAATGCGGGCAAATCCACCTTCCTCGCCGCCGTCTCGAACGCCCGCCCCAAGATCGCCGATTACCCCTTCACCACCCTTGTCCCGAACCTTGGCGTCGTCGGCATCGACACGTACGAATTCGTCATGGCCGACATTCCCGGCCTGATCGAGGGCGCGTCCGAAGGCCGCGGGCTTGGCATCCAGTTCCTTGCCCACGTCGAACGCTGCAAGGTCCTCTTGCACCTCGTCGACGGCACATCTTCGACAATCACGAAGGATTTCAAGACCATCGTGACTGAACTTGAAGCATATTCTGAAGTCTTGGGCGACAAGACCCGGATCGTCGCCCTGAACAAGACCGATGCGATGACCGCCAAGGAAACCAGCGACCGTCGCCGCGCCTTGGAAAAGGCCAGCGGCGGCGAGGTCTACGTGATCTCCGGCGTGTCCGGCAAAGGCCTGCCCGACGTTCTGCGCGCGCTTTACACCAACATCACGGCCGCCGCGCCGGTCAAGGAGTCAGGCCCGTGGCAACCCTGACCACAACCCTGACGGCCCCCGACATCCGGACGGCGAAGCGGCTGGTGGTCAAGATCGGCTCGGCTCTCTTGGTCGACCGCAAGACCGGCCTCAAGTATGACTGGCTCTCCGCCCTCGCCCTAGACGTGGTCGAGGCGAAGGCGCGTGGCACCGATGTTGTCCTCGTCTCCTCCGGGTCCATCGCGCTGGGGCGCAAGGTCCTGAACCTTGGCGACGGCGTCCTGACTCTTGAACAAAGCCAGGCCGCTGCCGCCGTCGGCCAGATCCGTCTGGCACGCGCGTATGAGGAAGTCCTCGCCCCCCACGGCATCACCACCGCGCAAGTGCTGGTGACGCTGGAGGATACCGAGGACCGCCGCCGTTACCTGAACTCCCGCGCGACGATGGAGACGCTTCTGGGCTTCGGCGTCGTCCCGATCGTGAACGAGAATGACACCGTCGCCACGGATGAAATCCGCTTCGGCGACAACGACCGGCTGGCGGCACAGATTGCTGTGACGGCGGGGGCGGATCAACTGATCCTCCTCTCGGACGTTGACGGCTTTTACACCGCCAACCCCAAGGAAGACCCGACCGCCACCCGATTTGACGTGGTCGAAACCATCACCCCCGAGATCGAAGGCATGGCCGGTGACCCGATCAGCGGCATGTCCAAGGGGGGCATGAAGACCAAGCTTCTGGCCGCGAAAACCGCCGTCGCGGGCGGCTGCGCCATGGCAATCATGGAAGGGTCCACCCTGCGCCCGCTGAAAGCGCTGGCAGAAGGGGCTGCCCGCACCTGGTTTGTCCCCTCCGCCGACCCGCAGGTCGCCCGCAAACGCTGGATCAACGCGATGAAGCCGAAGGGCGAGCTGCTGCTGGACGCAGGGGCTGTGGTAGCACTGCGGGCTGGCAAAAGCCTGCTGCCAGCTGGAGTCACGAAAGTGACCGGCAGCTTTGGCCGGGGCGAGCCGGTGGCGATCCTGTCGCCGGAAGGCGTGGTTCTCGGCAAGGGGCTTGTGCGCTATACTTCGGCGGAAGCCCGCAAGATTGCCGGGCATCGGTCGGGGGAAATCGAAGCGATCCTCGGCTATCAGGGCCGCGCGGCACTGGTGCACCGGGACGACATGGTGGTGTAAGGGGTCCCAAATTCCTTAAGGAAGGAATTTGACAAAATTCTTCCTCAAGAATTTTGGCCCCGGACGAAAGACGGA
>JANMGI010000475.1:0-2115 GCA_031374565.1 Paracoccaceae bacterium
GTTTCCTTCATTGGTCGCGTGATCTATGTATGTAATATCATAACACGTCAAGAGCCCCATGCCCGATCCAGATCTTGCCTTCGCGACCCATGACCACGCCCATTGTGCCCAAGACGCGCTTGCACGGGCCGAAGCGCTGACTGCGGCCACTGGTGCCAGGATGACCCCGGTGCGCCGCCGGGTGCTGGAGATTCTGCTGGAAGAACACAAGGCGCTTGGGGCCTATGACGTGCTGGCGCGGCTTGCGACCGAAGGCTTCGGCAACCAGCCACCCGTCGCCTACCGCGCGCTGGAGTTTCTTGTCGATCAAGGTCTTGCCCACCGCATCCAGCGGCTGAATGCCTTCACCGCCTGCGTTCATCCCGGCGAAGATCACGCCCCTGCCTTCCTGATCTGCCGCACCTGCCACATGGTCGCCGAGGCCGAGGCGACCGCCGCCCGCCAGTCGCTTGACACAGAGGCCGCCCGCGCCGGGTTCAAGGTCGAACGCTCCACCATCGAGGCGCTTGGCCTTTGCCCGAACTGCCAGGACGCAGCGGCATGAGCCTGATTTCCGCCGACCACATCTGCGTCCGCTTCGGCGCGGATGAGGTCTTGCACGACATCACCCTTCAGGTCGCGGCGCGTGAGATCGTGACCATCCTGGGCCCGAACGGGTCAGGCAAATCGACGCTTCTACGCGCGCTTCTGGGCATCGTCCCGGTGGCCGAAGGGCGGATCACCCGGACGCAAGGTCTGCGCATCGGCTATGTCCCGCAAAAGCTGATGATCGACCGCACCATGCCGATCACCGTGCGCCGGTTCCTGTCGCTGCCCACCCGCGTCATCGATGCCGCCGCCAAAGATGTGCTTACCCGTGTCGGAATGGCGGGACATGGCCAGAACCAGATGGCCACGCTGTCGGGCGGGCAGCAACAGCGGGTGCTTCTGGCCCGCGCGCTCCTGGGTGCCCCACAGCTTCTGATGCTGGACGAACCCACGCAGGGCCTTGACCAGCCCGGAGAAGCCGCCTTCTACCGCCTGATCGAGGAGGTGCGCCAGGATACCGGCGCCGCGATCCTGATGATAAGCCACGATCTGCATGTAGTCATGGCGGCGTCGGACCGGGTGATCTGCCTCAACGGCCATATCTGCTGCGAAGGCACGCCCCGCGTCGTGTCGAACGCGCCGGAGTACCGCGCGCTCTTTGGGCTGGGGACTCAAGGCGCGCTTGCGCTTTACCGGCACGAACACGATCACGCCCACGAACACGGCCACCCGCATCACCACCACGATCACGGGCACGATCACGAGCACGACCATGCTTGACGATTTCCTCGTCCGCGCGGGCCTTGCCGCTGTCGGCCTCAGCCTTGCGACTGGCCCACTTGGGGCCTTCGTCGTCTGGCGGCGGATGGCCTATTTCGGCGATGCGACCGCCCATGCTGCCGTGCTGGGGGTCGCACTGGCGCTTGCCACCGACATGCCCATCGGCCTCGGCACCCTGACCGTCGCCCTTGCCATGGCCGTCACCGTGGCGGGCCTGTCGGCGCGCGGCTGGGCGATGGACACCACGCTTGGGGTCCTTGCCCATTCGGCGCTGGCCTTCGGTCTGGTCGCGGTCAGCTTCTTTCCTTCGGTCCGCACCGACCTTTCCAGCTACCTTTTCGGCGATATTCTGGCCGTCAGCCGGGGCGAACTGGCCCTCGTCTGGCTGGGCGCGCTTGCCGTTCTTGCCATCCTGGTCTGGCGCTGGCAGGCGCTTCTCACGGCCACCGTCAGTGAAGATCTGGCCCATGCCGCAGGCATCCGTCCCGACCGGGAACGGCTTGTGCTGGTCATCGCGCTTGCCCTTGTCGTCGCCGTAGCACTGAAGATCGTCGGCGCGCTTCTGATCGCCGCCATGCTGATCATCCCCGCCGCCACCGCCCGCAGCCTGTCGCGCACGCCCGAGGCTATGGCCGTCCTTGCCATCGCCATCGGCGCGCTTTCGGGCCTTGGCGGGCTTGGCCTTTCGCTTTGGCAGGACACCCCGACCGGCCCCTCGATCATCGTCGTGGCCGCCGGACTTTTCGCGATTTCTTCGATCCGACGGCAGGTTTAGGCGGAAATATCTGCCAGCCTGCCCGAAGCTTG
>JANMGI010000483.1:0-3460 GCA_031374565.1 Paracoccaceae bacterium
AACCTGTTCATGGGCAACGAGGTCGCCACCAACGGCGTGATCTCCTGGCCGATGGCCATGCAGAAGACCGGCGAACTCCTCCGTCAGGTCGGCCTGAATGAGCCCCCCAGCGCTGTCGTTGGCAAGCTGGGCGTCGGCAAGCAGCAGCTGATCGAGATCGCCAAGGCCCTGTCAAAGAACGTGCGCCTGCTGATTCTGGATGAACCCACGGCGGCCTTGCAAGAGGCTGACGCTGACCGCCTGCTAGACCTGATGCTGGAATTGAAGGCGCAGGGCGTCACCCAGATCATCATCAGCCACAAGCTGAACGAAATCGGCCGCGTTGCCGACCGCATCACCGTGATCCGCGACGGCACCTCGGTTTCTACCCTGAACAAGTCCGACATCTCGGAAGACCGCATCATCCGCGACATGGTTGGCCGCGACATGGCCCACCGCTACCCCGAACGAAAGCCCAACCCCGGCGACGTGCTGTTCGAGGTTGAAGGCTGGTCCTGCTACCATCCCGAACAGGCCGGGCGGCAGATGATCAAGGGCGTGTCGCTTAACGTCCGCAAGGGTGAAATCGTCGGCATCGCAGGCCTGATGGGCACCGGCCGCACTGAACTTGCCATGTCGATCTTCGGCCGCAGCTACGGCAAGGGCCAAGCGGGCACCGTGAAGATGCACGGCAAGCCGGTGGACGTGTCCACGGTCACGAAAGCCATCGACGCCGGGATTTCTTATGTGACCGAGGATCGCAAGGCGCTGGGCCTGATCCTGGAAGAACCGATCCTGAAGAACATCAGCCTTGCCAACCTTTTCGGCATCGCGAAGAACTCGGTCCTCGACAAACGGCGCGAGGCGCAGGTGGCCGAGGGCTATCGCAAACAGCTGGCAATCCGCACCCCCGGCGTGCACCAGAAAGTGGTGAACCTCTCGGGCGGCAACCAGCAGAAGGTGGTCCTGTCGAAGTGGCTCTTCACCGAGCCGCAGCTTCTGATCCTCGACGAACCCACCCGTGGTATCGACGTGGGCGCGAAGTTCGAGATCTACACGATCATGAAGGATCTCGCCGAACAGGGGCGCGGTGTTCTGATGATCAGCTCTGAGATGCCCGAGCTTCTGGGCATGTGTGACCGCATCTACGTGATGAACGAAGGCCGGATCGTGGGCGAACTGACCCGCGAGGAAGCCAGCCAGGAAAAGATCATGGCACTGATCGTGAAAGACAACGGCAAGACCGCAGGGAAGGTGGCGTAAATGTCTGACAAACAAAGCTCACTCGGTGGCCACCTGCGCCAGAACGGGATGCTTCTGGCGCTGGTTGCCATCGTGGCGCTGTTTTCCGTTCTGGTGTTCGTGCAAGACCCGAACAAGCCCATGTTCTTGCAAGCGCCCAACATCACCAACCTTTTCCTTCAGAACGGCCATGTGATCATCCTTGCCCTCGGGATGTTGCTGATCATCGTCGCCGGGCACATCGACCTGTCCGTGGGCTCTGCCGCGGCCTTCACCGGGGCTGTCGCCGCCTATCTTACGGTGGATCTGGACCTGCCTTTCTGGCTGGTCATCCCCCTGACCCTGATCGTCGGCGGTCTGATCGGGGCCGCGCAAGGCTATTGGGTCGCCTTCTGGCGCATCCCCTCGTTCATCGTGACGCTGGCCGGGATGATGGTCCTGCGCGGGGCCACGATGCTTTTGCTTGGGGGGCAGAACATCGGCCCGTTCCCCAAGGCCTTCCAGTCCATGTCCTCGGGCTTCATCCCGGACCTGACCGGCATAATGAAACCTCACGGGCTGACCCTGATCATCACCGCACTGGCCATCGGCGTCATAACGTGGATCGGCCTCCGCGCCCGCCGCCGCGATATGGAGTTCGGGATCACCCCCGAACCCACCGGCCTCTTCTGGGGCCGCACCGCGATCATCGCCGCCGCGACTGCCTTCGTCGGCTTTCAGCTGGCGTCGTTTCGCGGCCTTCCGAACGTGCTGATCGTCGTGACGATCCTCACCGTCCTCTACGCCTTCTTCACCGAGAACACCGTCCAGGGTCGCCGCATCTATGCCGTCGGCGGCAACGAGAAGGCCGCCAAGCTTTCCGGTATCCGCACTGACCGGCTGGTGTTCTTCTGCTTCGTCAACATGGGCGTCCTTGCCGCGCTTGCGGGCATGATGGTCACCGCGCGCCTGAACTCCGCCACCCCCAAGGCCGGGACGGGGTTCGAGCTTGACGCCATTGCCGCCGTCTTCATCGGCGGGGCCTCCATGGCCGGCGGGTCGGGCAAGATCATCGGCGTGGTGATCGGTGCGCTGATCATGGGCGTGATGAACATGGGGATGTCGATCATGGGGATCGGCATCGACTACCAACAGATGATCAAGGGCCTGGTCCTTCTGGCCGCCGTCATCTTCGACGTCTACAATAAGAACAAGTGAGCCCCGCCATGCACCTTTCCACCGTCAAAGGCATCGGCCCGGTCGTCCGCGAAGGCACCGAAGCGCGCACCCTGCGCAACACCCCCTCGGTCTACGAACTGGCCGCCTCGGCGATCAACGCAGGCCACAGCCTTGCCGACGAAATTGCCAAACGCGGCCTTGGCGAAACCGTTGACCTCTCCCGCGCCGCCTTCAACCTGCCCGTGATGCACCCCGACCCGGCCCATCTGCACCTGACCGGCACCGGCCTCACCCACCTCGGCTCTGCTTCCGCCCGCGACGCGATGCACGCCAAGCTTGAGGGCGCGGAAACCCTCACCGACAGCATGAAGATGTTCCGCATGGGTCTGGAAAACGGCCGCCCCACCGCAGGCGACGTCGGCGCGCAGCCGGAATGGTTCTACAAGGGCAACGGCTACGCTGCCGTCGCCCCCGGCGCGGCCCTCGAAGCCCCCGGCTTCGCCGAAGATGGCGGTGAGGAACCTGAAATCGCCGGTATCTACTTCATCAGCCCCACCGGCACCCCACACCGGATCGGCTGGGCGCTGGGCAACGAATTCTCCGACCACATCACCGAACGGGTCAACTACCTCTGGCTCGCCCATTCCAAACTCCGCGTCGCCTCCTACGGACCCGAGATCCTGGTAGGCGACCTGCCCGCCGACGTGCGCGGTCACTCCCGCATCCTGCGCGACGGCAAGACCCTGTGGGAGAAACCGTTCCTGTCCGGCGAAGCCAACATGTCCCACACGTTGGCCAACCTGGAACACCACCACTTCAAATATGACATCTTCCGCCAGCCCGGCGACCTGCACGTCCACTACTTCGGCACCGCCACCCTGTCTTTCGCCGACGGCATCAAGACGCAAGCAGGCGACACGTTCGAGATTGAGGTCCCTGACTTCGGCCAACCCCTCCGCAACACCCTGTCCTTCGCGCCCAAGTCCCACGGCGCGACCAAAGTTCACCCCCTGTAAGAGGCCATCATGACCTTCAAACCCGCAAAATGGCCCCGCAAGCTGCGTTCGCAGGAATGGTTCGC
>JANMGI010000512.1:0-7753 GCA_031374565.1 Paracoccaceae bacterium
CCCGCCCCCCGGAACGCAGCGTCCAGCGTGCCAGAGGATATCCCGCGCGACGCCGCCCGCCCCTTGAATCCCTCGACCCAGGCATCCCAGCCCGCATCCGGCACCGCCCTGGGCGCCGGGTCCGGCGCGCGATAACCGCCCCCGCCCACCGAGCGCCCTGAGGACATGCAGGCCGAAAGACACGCCGCACCTCCCAGGAAAAGCGCCCCGCGCCGGGATATTCCAACCGCTGAAATTGCCTGTGCCATGTATTTGTCCGCCTGCTCTTCTTGTTGTTGGCCGATGATAGCCCTGCATCCACGCCCGGGCCAAGACCCGACCCGTAGGGTGGGCAATAATGCCCACGTCGGCGATGTCCGCAGGGCGCTGCGTCCCGGCTATCTTACTTAACGATTCCTGAACGTCCGCAGGCAAGCCCTTGAAATCAAAGGGGGTGAAAATCTGTCCACCGTGGACAGCGCCTCACTCTCCCCGGTTCTTCAAGGTCCAGGCGATCTGCCGCAGCATCCCGTGGAAGGTCTGCACCTCGGCCCGGGTCAGCCCCAGCCGCCCCCACATGTTGCGCAGGTTCGCCTTCATCCCCTCTACTTTCGTTGGCGGAAAGAAGAACCCCGCCGCGTCCAGCCGTTCCTCGAAGTGGTCCGCCAGCCGGTCCACATCCTCGCGGCTGGCAAAGTCGGTCCGGGCCAGTTCCATCACCGAGGCTGGAACAGACGTTCCCTGCCGCTGCCACTCATAGCCCAGCAGCAGCACACACTGCGCCAGGTTCAGCGACGGGAAGTCCGGGTTCACCGGCACCGTCACGATCGCGTTCGCCCGGACGATGTCGTCGTTCTCCAGCCCCGCCCGCTCCGGCCCGAAAAGGACCCCAACCCGCTTCCCCTCGGCCCCCAGCGCCCGGGCCATCTCCATCGCCCGCTCTGGCGTCACGACCTCTTTCACCAGCTCCCGCCCTCGGGCCGTGGTCGCGAAAACGAAATCGCAGTCGGCAATCGCGCCGGGAAGGTCAGGGAACAACCCCGCGTGGTCCAAGAGGCGCCCTGCCCCGCTAGCCATCGCCACCGCCTTCGGGTTCGGCCAGCCGTCGCGCGGCCCCACGACCCGCATCCGCTCCAGCCCGAAGTTCAGCATCGCCCGCGCCGCAGCCCCGATGTTCTCGCCCATCTGGGGCCGCACAAGAATGAAGACAGGGGGTATCATGCTGGCCTCCGGACCAATGGCTGCCCGGCAGATAGTCGAGCCCACCAAGCGTGACAAGCCAAGCCTGAACCCGGCACCGATAGCCAAGCCCGCGAAACGCTGGTAGATGGGCCGGACATTGCCGCCCGGAGCCCACGCATGGCCACTGACGACCGCCCGCAGATCACCCTGATCACCCCGCCGACCTTTGACCCCGAGACGTTTTCAGACCGGCTCGGCCGCATCCTCGACGGGGCCGAGATCGCCTGCCTGCGGCTGTCCCTTGGTACGAAAGATGAAGACACCCTGATGCGCGCCGCCGACGCCGCGCGTGAGGCCGCCCATGCCCGCGATGTGGCCGTGGTGATCGACAACCACCTGATCCTGGCCGAACGGCTGGGTCTTGACGGCGTCCACCTCACCGATGGGTCGCGCAATGTCAGGAAAGCCCGCAAGGACCTGGGCGCCGATGCCATCGTGGGGGCCTTCTGCGGCACCTCGCGTCATGACGGGATGAGCGCGGGTGAAGCCGGGGCCGACTATTCAAGCTTCGGCCCCATCGGTGCGACGACCCTCGGCGATGGCAGCCAGGTAGAGTTCGACCTTTTCGAATGGTGGTCGCAGATGATCGAGGTCCCGATCATCGCCGAAGGCGCGCTGACCGCCGAGCTGGTGGCAAAATTCGGCCCCGTCACCGACTTCTTCGCCGTGGGTGAGGAAATCTGGGGGGCCGAGGAACCCCTCCAAGCACTGAAGGCCTTGCTCGCGCCGCTAGGCTGACCGCTCGTCAATGACTTCGCCACTCCTCGCTGCACCTTGCGACGAGAAGACGAAGGCGCACGAGGAGCATCGTCAAAAGAAGTCCGCGCGAGCCAGTCGCAGTATCACATGCGGGCGGTCTAAGCCCAAAGCCCTGCAGTGCCTCAGATCGCTGCCCGTCTCGACAAAGCCCAACTTGGACAGCACCCGTGCCGAACTCGTGTTGCCCTCGAAGAAGCCCGAGGCCAGCCGCCCGCCACCGCCGGCGAAATGTGCGGCAGCAAGGCAGCGCGCCGCTACGGTCGCGTAGCCGCGTCCATGAGCGCGCGGCTCAAGCCAATACGGAGCAGGGCGTCAGACAAACCGATAAGCCCCACAAAACCTTCAGCGTCTTCGATCACGAACTCTTCCCCGGTGGCGGCGACCTTGCCAAGAAAGTAGTGAAAGTCTTCGGGCCGGTAGGGATGGGGCACCGGAATAAGCCACCCCGACACCGCGATGTCGCCGACGCCCGCCACGACCGCCCGCTCGTCCGAGGCGACAACCGGGCACAAGGTCAGACGGGCGGTCTGATGGCGGTGAGCAAGCGCCACCGCCCTACCCCAGCTTGCGAATGTAGGTCCAGGTCGGCACGTTCGCCCCGCGCGCGACAGAGAAACTTTCCGCGTCGCCAAGGTACTGGAAGCCCGCGTTGGTCAGCACCCGGGCCGAGCCGGGGTTGTCCTGGAAGGCCTCGGCGAACATCGTGCAGTTCTTCTGCGGGTTGGCCGTCACCAGTGCCTGCACGGCGGCCGAGGCGATGCCGTGGTTCCAGAACGCAGGGGCCACCCAGAAGGCAACCTCGGACTGGCCGCGGTCCATCTTCTTGAGGCTGATCACTCCAAGCACTTCCGGCAGGGCGGAACGGGTCCCATCCATGACCCAGATGTCTTCGTCCGACCCAACCGCCATGGCGCGGGTGCAAAAGGCCTCGGCAGCGCCGGGCGGCAGCGGGTGCGGGATGCCTTGCGTCGCCTCGGCCACGCGCAGATCGCCCGCATAAAGCGCGAACAACCCGGCGTCGGACTTGGCGGCAGGGCGCAGCGTGAAGAGGTCGGTCGCGATTTCGACCATTGGAGCGATCTTCTCCAGGATCATGGCTTCCCTCCTTTGAAGCGCATGTGGGGATTGTCGGACCCCCGCGCAATCACCCGAATGTTTGGCCGTTTCAGGGTCGTCATGTGGCAGTGCGCCACAATCCCTTCCGTCGGCCTTGGACTGGCTTGTCATCCGGACCCCGGAAATGAGAAAGGGGACCGGCCCTTCGGCCGATCCCCCCTCTACAATCTGATTGTAAAGGTTCGGCTTACTCGGCTGCCAACTTTACGGGCAGAACCGAAATGAAGGTGCGGCCTTTCAGACCTTTCTTGAACGTCACGTGGCCCTCGACCTTGGCGAAGATCGTGTGATCGGTGCCCATGCCGACGCCTTCACCGGGGAACCAGGTGGTCCCGCGCTGGCGACAGATGATGTTGCCTGGGATCGCAGCCTGACCGCCGAAAAGCTTGATGCCCAAGCGACGACCGGCAGAGTCGCGACCGTTGCGGGATGAACCGCCTGCTTTCTTGTGTGCCATGGGGTGTTACTCCTGAACTGCGGCGGCCTTGGCGGCGCGCTTTGGTTTCTCTGTGGCAGCAGCGACGGGGGCAGCTGTCTTGGCGGCACCCGGAGCCTCATGTGCGACGCGGCGGGCGGCAACGGTGCCGACAGCAGCCTTGACGCCCGATTTGTCGGCGCCCTTTTCCATCACGCCTGTCACACGGACCAGCGTCAGGTGCTGACGGTGGCCCTTGGTGCGCTGGCTGGAGTGCTTCCGGCGGCGCTTGACATAGTGGATGGTCTTTTCGCCCTTGATCTGGTCGATGACCTCGGCCTGGACGGCCGCGCCTGCAACCATCGGCACACCGATCGTGGTGCCGACCATCAGAATTTCATTGAACTGGATCGTTTCGCCAGCGACAGCGTCAAGCTTTTCAACGCGCAGCACGTCACCCGCCTGCACCTTGTATTGCTTGCCGCCGGTCTTGAGGACCGCAAACATGGGTCGTTCCTTCTCTTGCTCCGCGCCCTTTGGCCCCCTTTCGGGCGTTCCGGGGGTTTCCCCCGCCTTCGGACAGCGCGCCCGTTTGGGCGTCATGAATAAATCAACCCGGCGAGAGTCGCCCCTCGCCGGGATGCGCGCTTATGCGGCGAACCCCGGCGGGTGTCAAGCACCCGTCATCAGATGTCGCGGCCCTGCATCGCAAGGCCGGCAGCATGACCAAGGTCACCGGAAACCTTATTGAACACCGCATCAAATGCGCTGAACAGCGCCGCGTTCAGTTTGTGCCCGGCCGGGCTTTCGCCGAAGGCAACATAGGTCTCCAGCTCGCTTTCGGTCAGCGGCGCATAGGCAAGGCCAAGGTAAGAATAAAGCCAGCTCGACGTGTCGGTGCGGATCTGCTCTTCCTGCGCCCAGACATCGGACAGGATCTGATCTTCCGGCATGGCGACCCCGTAGGCGCCGGTTCCGGCCATCCCTTTCATGAACGCAAGGTTGCCCGACAACGCACCCGCCACGTTCATCTCAAGCAGATCGCCTGCGTCAATCATCCGACGGATCAAGGCAACTTTCGGATCGCGCGTGGCCGCCGCATCGTCGGCGGCCACTCGGGCAGCCTCTTCTGCGGCGGTATCAAGATAGGTGCGGCGGGCCTCGATCTCCAGCCCGACGATCCGCTTGCCCAGGTCCGAGCCGAAGAAGGCAACGATCTCCCGAACGACCGCGGGATCATCTGCAAGGGCCGCATCCAGCGCCCGATCGAACTCTATACGCAACTTCGGAACGTCATAGATCCGCTCGATGGCGGCCTGCCACTCCGTTCCGCCCCCGGATGGGAACATGTCGGTCTCAAGCGTCTTGGAATGCGCAAGCCCTTCCTCGCGGATCACGTTGAAGAGCGCGTCAAGTTGCAGGACCTCGCTCACCGTCGCAGTCGGGATGGGTGCCTGAGCCTCTGTCACGGCAGTTTCGGCCAGCATAGGCTGAGCGGTCGCAAGCAGCGTGGCCAGAAGAAGACGTTTCAGGAACATGGGCACGGACTTTCGCAAAACCAAAGGGTATTGTAGAGGTAGCCGCTTCCCCATCCCTTGCCAAGTCTGCCCGCCCGCAACTGCCCGTGATCTGCAAACCCGGCGCAATCCGCGAACAAGCCCGAACGACCCCGCCGATTTCCCCTTGCGCATCAGACCGCGCCCGGCTATCCCCCCGCTCCATAGACGACCCCCAAAGCGCGGAGAGGTGACGGAGTGGTCGATCGTGGCGGTCTCGAAAACCGTTGTAGGTTTGCGCCTACCGTGGGTTCGAATCCCACCCTCTCCGCCAACACGACCGGAATCGAACTTCTTTCTTTCGAGCCGCCTGATTATCCGGCGGTGGCGGAACCCCAACAAGCTTGATAGGGCAGGATCCGTAGCTGCGGACAAGCGGGGACCTACCGTGACACCGGCGATATTCGTTGTTCGGGTGAGCCTAAGCTTGACGCCATTGTTGGGGTGACACTGCAAACTGCGCCCTGAAGGCACGGCTGAAAGCCGCTTGCGAGGTGTAGCCCACGCGTTCTGCAACTTCTGAGATCGGCCACCGCCCATATCGCAGCATCTCGGCGGCCCGATCCAGGCGCCAAGCGGCCAGATAGGCCATCGGCGGCTGACCGACGATGCCAAGGAATCGCCCGGCGAAGGCAGAACGTGACAGGTTCGCCAGTTTGGCAAGCTCGGCCACAGTCCAACGATGCGCGGGGTCGGCATGGATAGCGGACATCGCCCTGTTGACCCGGTCGTCGATGGCACCCGAAAGCCAGCCGCGACCGACCTCGCCGTTCGAAGCCCAGGTCCGCAGCATCTGCATGAAGATGACGTCGAGCAGGCGCGAAATCATGGCAACTGCGCCGGACCGTGCTGCAAGGGCTTCATCCAGGATGAAGCGGCAACTCAGCTCAAGCCATTCGAACGGCCGGTCGCGCAACCCGTTCAGCACGATCACCGGTGGCAGGACTGACAGAAGTCGACGTGCCAGCATGCCGTCAAAACCAAAGTCTCCGCAAAGCCAAACGGTGTCACCGGACCCGAGCACCAAGCGTTCCTGATCATAGTCGCGCGCGGCAAGGTCCAGAAGTGAACGCGCTTCGCGACCCGGCCTGTCCGAAATGGCATGGCCATGAGCGTGCAGCAACAGCACCAGATCGCCCTGCGCTGCATGATACGGCTCATCAATACCATCAACCGTGATGGTAACCGACCCGTTGCGGACAATGTGCAGTCTTGGCTTGCCGGGCGGAAACAGGATGCCGAAGGGCGCAGTGGCTGCACAGGTGAAAACCGTGTTCCCCCGCACCCTGATCAGTTCCAGAACGTCGGAAAGCGGGTCTTGCCGCATAACAAAGGGATCTTGCTTTGCGTCCCCCGGGTCCGGCGTTTTAGCAAAGAACTTCGGCGTAGGTGGCACTGCATGATCCTCCATCTGATGGTATGTCTGGCGAATAGCAAACCGAACCACTGACCCGAAAGACTCCACATGTCAAAGACGATCATGCTTGTACACGGCGCCTATGTGACACCAGATTGCTGGACCAGTTTCCGCAAGCACTATGAAAACCAGGGGTACTCTGTGCTTGTGCCTGCATGGCCCTATTTTGACAAATCGGTTGCCGACCTTCAGCGCCGCCCTGATCGGCGCATCGCGGTCCTGACCATCAGGGACTTGGTCGATCACTTCGACAAGCAGATCCGTGCCTTGCCCGAGCCGCCGATCCTGATCGGCCATTCCTTTGGCGGTCTGATCGTACAGATGCTGCTGGATCGGGGCTTGGGTGCCGCCGGTGTTGCCATCGACGCGGGCCCGCCGCGTGGCGTGTTGCCTAGCCTGCGGGCGATCCGCTCAGCCTTGCCGGTGCTGCTCGCCTGGCGAGGCTGGTCACGTATCCTGACCATGTCGCTGCACAGCTTTTCGAAGACCTTCGCAAACACGCTGCCGGCTGCACAGATGAAGGCGACTTTTGAGCGCTACATTGTCCCGGTGCCAGGCCGTATCTTCTTTCAGGCGGCTTTGGGCATTGGCAACGGCGTGACCTTTCGGAACCCGAAACGCCCGCCCCTGTTGCTGATCGCCGCTGCCAAAGACCGCACGAGCACGACGTCGATGGTGCGTTCCATGTACAACAAGCACAAACGCGCTCTCAGCCGTACCGACATGGTCGAGTTTCAGGACTTCAGCCACTGGCTTATTGCTGAATCCGGTTGGGAACAGGTCGCCGACAAGGCGATCAGATGGGCGGAGGCGAACGCTTTGCCGCATGGGTGAGTTCGAGCCGTGGCCCGCACAGGTTGCAGCGGAGCAATTTCGGCAGCGGGAAATCCCTTTGGGTGGGCTTTATAGAACCGCCAGACGTGCAGGGCGAACACTCGTGGGAGAGCTGCGATTGTGGCCGCGGGTCAAAGACGCATGGATCTGCGCGCTTCTGACAGAGAAGGTTGGATCGCAGCCCCTTCCGCACCGCCACCTGACCCCCATGCCTACGCCGTGGCGTGATCACCGCGCGAACGGTGCCTGGATACCGGCCCCAACTTTCACGCCAAACCTGCCTTTTCGAGATCCCGTTCCAGCGCCTCGACCGCGTCGGATGCGACGGTCGCACCAGAATGGCCATCCGGACGGATCAGCGCACACTCGCCGGACGACAGGTCATTTGCATCGCAGACGTGATGGTTCGCATCGATGACATCGCCGTCTGGGGCA
>JANMGI010000024.1:0-5552 GCA_031374565.1 Paracoccaceae bacterium
GGCCTTTCTTCCCAAGGCCTTGGGGACCAAGCTTGATCTTGCCGGTCGTGGTGGGTAGAGCCTTTTGCAACCCCCTTTCAGCCCAAAGGAACCGTGCCTTGGATATCCAGACCCTTCGCAGCAAGAACCCCGACCACTGGATGCGGGCAACCGCGATCCGCGCCTTGGCGCTGGATGCGGTGGCGGCGGCGAACTCGGGCCATTCCGGGATGCCGATGGGCATGGCCGATGTGGCGACGGTACTGTTCGAGAAACACCTGAAGTTCGACCCCAAGGCCCCGCGCTGGCCCGACCGCGACCGGTTCATCCTGTCGGCAGGGCATGGATCGATGCTGATCTACGCGCTTCTGTACCTGACCGGCTACGAAGACATGACGCTGGAGCAGATCAAGAATTTCCGCCAGTGGGGCGCGATCACGGCGGGACACCCGGAGTATGGCCATGTCTCGGGTGTCGAGACGACCACCGGGCCGCTGGGTCAAGGGATTGCCAACTCGGTTGGCTTTGCAATGGCAGAAGAAAACCTGCGCGCGCGCTGGGGGGCGAAGATCCAGGACCATTACACCTGGGTCATCGCGGGGGATGGTTGCCTGATGGAAGGTGTCAGCCAGGAGGCCATCGGTCTGGCAGGCAAGCAGCAGCTTTCGCGGCTGATCGTGCTGTGGGACAACAACGGCATCACCATCGACGGCAAGGTGTCCATCGCCGACGTGACCGACCAGAAGGCGCGATTTGCGGCCAGCGGTTGGGACGTTTTGGAATGCGACGGGCATGATCCGGCGGACATCGACCGGGCGCTGACAGCGGCGAAGGCCTCGCCCCGTCCCTCGATGGTCGCCTGCAAGACGCATATCGCCATCGGCCATGCGGCGCAGGATACGAACAAGGGTCACGGAGCCCTGACTGACAAGGCGCAATTGCAGGCGGCAAAGGATGCTTACGGCTGGAAAGGCGGTCCGTTCGAGATTCCGGCGGATGTGAAGAAGTGGTGGGAATCGCTGGGTGCCAAGGGGGCCAAGGCCCGGTCCGAGTGGGAAGCGCGTCTAGCGGCACTTTCCCCGGCCAAGCAGGCTGAATTTGCCCGCATATTTGCGCTTGAACCTCCGGCGAAGCTGGCCGCGACGATCCGCGCGGTGAAGAGGCAAGCGGTGGCGGACTTGCCGAAGCTTGCCACCCGCGCCTCGTCGGAAAAGGTCTTGCAGGCGGTGAACCCGGTCTGCCCTGAAACCATCGGCGGCTCGGCCGACCTGACGGGGTCGAACAACACCAAGACGGCGGACCTTGGGGTTTTCACCCCCGAAGATCGCATGGGCCGTTACGTGTATTTCGGCATCCGTGAGCACGGCATGGCTGCCGCGATGAACGGGATGGTTTTGCATGGTGGCGTGCGGCCCTACGGCGGGACGTTCATGTGCTTTACCGACTATGCCCGCCCCTCGATGCGTCTGTCGGCGCTGATGGGTGTGCCGGTGGTCTATGTAATGACGCATGACAGCATCGGTCTGGGCGAAGACGGCCCGACGCACCAGCCGGTCGAACATCTGGCGATTTCCCGCGCCACGCCCAACACGCTGGTGATCCGGCCCGCCGATCTGGTGGAAACCGCCGAAGCTTGGGAAATTGCCCTGACCGCAAAGAGCCGGCCCACGGTCCTGGCACTTTCCCGGCAGAACCTTCCGGCAGTGCGGAAGACCCACACCAACACCAACATGGTCGCCAAAGGGGGCTATGTGCTGGAAGAGGCGACGGGCAAGCGTCAGGTAATCCTGATGGCGACGGGGTCCGAGGTCGAGATCGCGCTGAAGGCCCGTGCAGCCTTGGAGGCCGAGGGGATCGGCACCCGCGTCGTATCGATGCCGTCGATGGAGCTTTTCGCCGCGCAGGATGAGCCCTGGCGCAAGCGCGTGCTGCCCGCGGGGCCAGTGCGCGTGGCCATCGAGGCGGGCGTGCGGCAAGGCTGGGATCGCTGGCTTCTGGGTGAACGTGGGCGCGAGGCCAAGGCCGGGTTCGTCGGCATGTCGGGCTTCGGCGCGTCGGCCCCGATTGAACGGCTGTACGCCGAGTTCGGGATCACTGCCGAAGCGACGGTCGCGAAGGTCAAGGCTCTGCTCTGAGCGTGGCGCCGCACAAGCGCCAGCACCTGATTATTCAGTTGCACCACGGCGAAAACGGATTGGTCGCCCGCCTTGGGCGGCCTTTTCTTTGGCCTCCTGATCCGTCAGGTTGACCGGACGGGAGGGCGTCGCATGACGGGATGGCGTGGGCTGGGTCCGGCAATGGCCGGGCCGCAGCTGGTCGATCTGGCCAGGGCCGGGATCGGGGCGGTTCTGGGCCTGCTGCTGGCAGGACTTTTGCTTCATTGGGCCGGATTGGGGGGCTTGATCGCTCCGTTCGGGGCGTCGGCGGTGCTGGTCTATGCGGTGCCGAACAGCCCGCTTGCACAACCCTGGTCGGTGGTGGTCGGCAACCTGATATCAGCGCTTGTCGCGCTGGCGGTCGTGGCCCTTCTGCCCCATGCAGACTGGGTCGTGCCGTTGGCGGTCGGGCTGGCAATCGTCGCGATGCTTGTCGTCCGCGCCCTGCATCCACCGGGCGGAGCGGTCGCCCTTCTGGTCGCTTTGGGGGGCACCGGCGGCTGGGGTGCCACGCTGGCGACTGTGGGTGCAGGGTCGGCCTTGCTGGTCGCTATCGGTGTCCTGTGGAACCTTGCCGCGGGGCGGGCCTATCCGTTCCGCCAGCCTGCCCAATCCGGATCGCACGGTACGACCGACCCTGCCCCACAGGCGCGGATCGGGGTCGACCCGGCTGAGCTAGCCACGATCCTGAAGGATTTCCACCAGTCTGCGAACCTGGGCGTGGCAGACCTTGCCCGGCTTGTGGGCGCGGTGGAAGCGACGGCAGCCGCCCGGCGGCTGGAGGGGTTCACCGCCGCTGACATTATGTCGCGCGAACTGGTGACCGTGGGGCCGGATACGCCCCTGTCGCAGGTAGCGGACCTGTTTCGCGACCGGGGATTTACGTCGTTGCCGGTGGTGACGGGCGACCAGCTTTTGGGCCTGATCTTCCAAATCGACCTGATCCGGCGCGCGCGCGAGGATGCGTTTCGCCAGCATGTCAGTCTGATGCGGGCGCTGGCGCATCTGACCCTTAGCCATCGCAAGCGGCCCCCGACGGCCCGTGAGATCATGGAGGCCGGGACACCAAGGATCAGCCCCGATACCCCGGTAGGAGCAATCCTTCCGCTGCTTTCCGATGGCGGCACGGAAGCGGTTCCAGTGGTCGAGGGCGCGCGGATCGTCGGGATCGTGACGCGAACCGACCTTGTCTCGGCCCTGGCGCAGCGCATTGCACTGGGCTGAACTTTGGGGCCAAGGCCAAATTTCTTAAGCAAGAAATTTGTCAAAATCCTTCCGGAAGGATTTTGGCTGCTCCTAGAGCCTGTCCGACAAAAGTGGGATCCGGTTTTGTCGAACGACAGGCGACCACTATAAAGTCAGAGGCTGGCTGACGCTTCTATCAGCGTCAGACAGACTCTAGTGCGCGGCTGACTTCTTGCCGGTGACGGCAGCCCAAAGCGGGCCGATCAGGCGCGTGGCGACCGGGATCAGCATCGCCCCCAGTATCAGACCGAAAACCCCGTCAAGCGCCGCTGTCACGACCCAGTTGACAAAGCCCTGAGCGGCAGGAACGGCATTGGCCGCAGCTTCGGCGATGTGGTGGATCGTCTCGTAGGGCCAGGTCCAGAGATGCGTGACTTCCAGCCCGTGGATCACGATGTTGCCCCCGACCCACAGCATCGCGGCGGTGCCGACGGTGGACAGCAATGCCATCAGCTTCGGCATCCCCAGCACCAGCCCCCGGCCAAGCGCCCTGCCCCCGGAGGTCCTGCCCTTGGCGGCAAGAAGGAGGCCCACATCGTCCATCTTCACGATCAACGCCACCGCGCCGTAGACCGCCACGGTGATCATCGTGCCGACCACGGCCAGCGTCACCGCTTGCAGCCAGAAGCTGGGGCTTTCGATGGTGGCAAGGGCAATGGTCATGATTTCGGCCGACAGGATGAAGTCGGTCTTGATGGCGCCCGCAACCTTTTCTTCTTCAAGGTGGGTTGGGTCCTTGGTGTCGAAGTCCTGTTCGACCCCTTCCTCAGCATGGGGGGCAAAGACGTGAAGCAGCTTTTCGGCGCCTTCAAAGCACAGGTAAGCCCCACCCAGCATCAGAAGCGGGGTGATCACCGACGGCGCGAAGTAGTCCAGCGCCAGAAGGCCGGGCAAAAGGATGATCAGCTTGTTCTTCAACGACCCAAGCGCGATGCGCCAGATGATCGGGAGTTCCCGGTCGGCCGAAAAGCCATGGACATATTTCGGCGTTACCGCCGCATCGTCGATCACCACACCGGCAGCCTTGGTGCCCGCCTTGGCCGCGGCCGCCGCAATGTCGTCGATGGACGAGGCCGCAACCTTTGCAATCGCCGCCACATCATCAAGTAATGCAAGAAGTCCGCTCATGCCCTGCCCTGTCCGTTTATCATTTCAAGATGTAGCGCGCCACACGGGATTCGGCAAAGCGATGCCGAGCCTGTCGTCCGGAAACGGGGCCGAGATCGCGGAAACTTCCGTAATCGTGGCTGATGTTAACGAAATCCAGCGGAAATCCTGCGCAGGATCACAGCAAGTGTGCCGTTCCGTTCGCGATCCAGCGTGATATGACAGCAAAGACGGCCTCGGTTGCCGCGTGGCCGATGTGGTCGGCGTGATGGGACAACTTGCGCATTTACCGGGGCGCTTTGCCCCCTTTGGGGACGATCTTGACCAACGCCATCGCCTTCTGGCTGGGACTTTTCATCGTCGTCGCCATCATCGCCGACTTCGCGCTGAACGGCGGGCTGGCCGTGCAGTTTCTGGCCCGCAAGTTTCTTGACCTTGTGGAATGGGTGGATTTCTGGAACTGACCGCGTCAAACTACGGTTGCAATTCCCGGTGATATGTCCTTGTTAGCGCTATCGGGAAACCAGCCCCACCTTCGGAGGAAAAGTCATGGCCGTTAAAGTTGCCATCAACGGATTTGGACGCATCGGACGCAACATTCTGCGCGCCATCATCGAATCGGGCCGGACCGATATTCAGGTCGTGGCGATCAACGATCTTGGTCCGGTCGAGACCAACGCGCATCTTTTGCGTTACGATTCGGTGCACGGCAAGTTCCCCGCCACCGTGACGACGGGTGCCGACACCATTGACGTGGGACGCGGCCCGATCCGGGTGACGGCTCTGCGCAACCCGGCGGACCTGCCGTGGGCTGACGTCGACATCGTGCTGGAATGCACAGGCATCTTCACCTCGAAAGAAAAATGCGCTGCGCATCTTGAGAACGGCTCGAAGCGCGTGCTGATCAGCGCGCCGGGTGACGGGGCGGACAAGACCATCGTCTTCGGCGTGAACGACAAGACGCTGACCAAGGATGACATCGTCGTCTCGAACGCGTCCTGCACGACGAACTGCCTGGTGCCGGTGGCGTCGGTCCTGCATGCGGCCATCGGGATCGAGAAAGGG
>JANMGI010000550.1:0-2606 GCA_031374565.1 Paracoccaceae bacterium
CGATGCTGCGGTCGCAACCTTCGGGTTTGAGGCGCTGCCGCCTGCGAATAACTAAGGCAAGCCGCTGAAAAGAAAAAGAAAGCCCCGTCACCATGCGGGGCTTTCGCTTTTCTGCACCTGCGAAGCAGACGGTCACGAAGCCGTCGCTCACAGGTCCGTGGGTCGCTTGTGATCGTAGCGAGAGGCTAGTTCTTGGTCAGTCGCCAAGGACGCGACGATCAACACAAAGGGATGCCTAACATGTCTTACCAATCGAAATCGCTCGTCATCGCTGGTGCGCTTTGCGCGGCTCTGGCTTCGGTCGCCAGCGTGGCCTCGGCCGAGGGTGCCAAGGAGAAATGCTTTGGCGTGGCGCTGGCCGGCCAGAACGACTGCGCGGCCGGTGAAGGCACCACCTGTGCGGGGACCTCGAAGGTCGATTACCAGGGCAACTCGTGGAAATACGTGCCTGCCGGCACCTGCATGACGATGGAACTGCCCGCCGCCGAGGACGGGATGATGCGCAAGGGCGCGATGGAAGCGCTTGACCGCGATATGGCCAGCTAAGGTCAGAGCCCCCGGCCATTCCGGCCGGGGGTCCTTTTCCGGGACGACCAGATGCGGGCGGACACGATGCTGGACATGACCAAGGGACTGCCCGCGATGCCGGGCGTCGGCTACAAGCCGCAGCATTTCGCGGCAATTCTGAACGATGCGGCGCCGGTCGGCTGGCTGGAAATCCACGCCGAGAACTACATGGGCGAGGGCGGTCGTCCGCTGGCGCAACTGCGGCACCTGGCGGAGCGGTTCCCGATCTCGGTGCATGGGGTGGGCCTGTCGATCGGCGGCGAAGGGCCGCTGGACCGGGACCATCTGGGGCGCCTGAAGGCCTTGTGCGACTGGCTGAACCCCGCGAGTTTTTCCGAACATCTGGCCTGGTCGACGCATGACGGGGCGTTTCTGAACGACCTGCTGCCGGTGCCCTATACCGCGGCGACCCTGGCGCGGGTCTGCGATCACATCGACGAAGTGCAGGACCTTCTGGGGCGGCGGATGCTGCTGGAGAACCCATCGACTTATATCGCCTTTGCCGAGACGGCGATGGGCGAGGTGGAGTTCCTGACCGAGATCGCGCGCCGCACCGGCTGCGGGCTCTTGCTGGATGTGAACAACGTCTATGTCTCTGGCACCAATCAGAATTACGATTCGGCGAGATACCTTGACGCCTTCCCGCTGCATCTGGTGGGAGAGGTGCATCTGGGCGGCCATGACGAGGACCGCGATGACATCGGGCGGCGGCTGTTGATCGACAGCCATGGGACCGAGGTGGTCGATCCGGTCTGGGCGCTTTACGCGCGGGTGATCGCGGTGGCGGGCGCGATGCCGACGCTGATCGAGTGGGACAATGACGTGCCGGACTGGCCGGTGCTGGCAGCCGAGGCAGCGCGGGCGGCGCTTGTGCTGGAGGGCGTGCGATGAGCCAGGCCGCTTTTGCCCAGGCGGTGCTGGACCCCGAGGCCGCCGTGCCCCCTGGTCTGGTTGACTACGAAGGCCGCCCGGCCCCGAAGCGTTTTGCGGTCTACCGCAACAACGTGGCGCTGTCCTTGACGCGGGTGCTGGAGGCGGCTTTCCCGACAGTGCGGAAACTGGTCGGGGACGAGTTTTTTGCCGCGATGGCGGGGGTGTTCCTGCGGGCGCACCCGCCACAGTCGCGGATGCTTGCGCTTTATGGTGCCGAGATGCCGGGGTTTTTGGAGCAGTTTCAGCCGGTTGCCCATTTGGGATACCTCGCGGATGTGGCGCGGGTCGATCAGGCGATGCGGGAAAGCTACCATGCGGCGGACAGCCACCCACTTGCTGAAGTCGCGTTCCAGCGCTTGATCGGCCAGGACATCGCGGGTCTGCGCTTGCGGCTTGCGCCGTCGCTGCGGTTGGTGCCGTCCCAGTGGCCGGTGGTGTCGATCTGGATGGCGAGCCACGAAGCCGGGCCGACGGTGCAGCCCAAACCCGAAGACGCGCTGATCCTGCGGCCCGAGTTCGATCCGCGTCCGCATCACCTGCCGCCCGGCGGGGCCATGTTCATCGCAGCCGTCCTGGAAGGCCGGGTGCTGGGAGACGCGGTCGAGGCTGCCGGTGGAGCGCTGGACCTTTCCGTCATTCTGGCACTGCTGATCCAGGGCCGCGCCATCACCGGAGTGACCGCATGACCGCCCTCGTTTCCTTATACGCCCGCCTTGCGCGCCTTTGCGACGATCAGGGCGGTTGGCTTTTGCCCACGCTGGCCCGACTGATCTTTGCCGGGGTGTTGCTGGGCTATTTCTGGGCGTCCGCATTGACCAAGTTCGATGGCCCCTTCACCCCGTCCATTGGGGCTTATGGCCAGATCTTCCCCCGTGCCTTCGACGCGGTCGGGTTCGATCCTGCTGGCCTGACGCTTTGGCACAAGCTGGTCGCGCTGGCCGGGGGCTATGCAGAGTTCGTCCTGCCCGCGTTGATCGTGCTGGGGCTTGTCACCCGCCTTGCCGCTCTGGGCATGGCCGGGTTCATTCTGGTGCAAAGCCTGACGGATGTGTTCGGCCATGGCGTCGCCGCAGGCGCCTGGTTCGACCGTGCCTCGGACGGGCTGA
>JANMGI010000602.1:0-2905 GCA_031374565.1 Paracoccaceae bacterium
GTCGATTCCGATCCTGGTAAACCTGCCGAAATACGACGAACCCGCGCAGCGCTATTGCCCGGCTGGCGTCTACGAAGTGCTGGGAACCGGTGCGGACGCCACGTTCCGGATCAACTTCCAGAACTGTGTCCACTGCAAGACTTGCGACATCAAGGACCCCAGCCAGAACATCACCTGGACCACCCCGATGGGTGGCGGCGGCCCGAACTATCCCAACATGTGACGCGACTCACGAAAGCTTGTCCAAATCCCCGGGGTCCGGCCGCAAGGTCGGGCCCCTCTGCATTGCGCGCGCGCCTGCGCCGGGCTACCGTCACCGCGTCCCTTCAGGAGAGGCCCATGCGCCACGCCTTCACCCGTTCGCTGACCGCCTTGATCCTGGCAAGCACCTTTGGCCTGCCATCGCACGCCGAGGAGAAGGCCGACAGCGGGGCCTATCTGGCCGCCCGCGTCGCCGAATCCGAGAATGACTTCCGCGCCGCCGCCACCTGGTATGGCAAGGCGATCATCGCCGATTCCGGCAATGCCCAGCTTCTGGACGGTGCCATCCTCGCCGAGATCGGCATCGGCGATTTCGCCCTTGCAACCGACGCTGCGAAACTGCGGCACAAGCTTCCGGATGAGCCGCGCCAGCTGTCCGATATCGCCCTTCTCGCCGATGACGCGAAGCGTGAAGATTACGCCGCCATTGTAGCCGCCGCACAGGACGGGCGCGACATCGGCGATCTGGCGAACGGTCTTGTCGTGGCCTGGGCCAAGGTCGGTGAAGGCAAGATGTCTGAAGCCCTGGACGACTTCGATACCGTGACGAAAAAGAAGGGGTTTGAGGCCTTTGGCTATTTCCACAAAGCCCTTGCCCTTGCCTCTGTCGGCGATTTCGAAGGGGCGGATGCGATTCTCTCCGGTAAGGCGGCGGGTCCCATCACCGTCATGCGGCGGGGCGTCTTTGCCCATGCGCAGATCCTTAGCCAGCTGGAACGCAACGCCGATGCTCTGGCGCTGCTTGACCGCAGCTTCGGCACCGCCCCCGATCCCATCGTCGATGCGGTCCGCCTGCGCCTGAAGGCCGGCGAGCCGATCCCCTTCGACACCGTCACCTCTGCCCGTGATGGCATCGCCGAGGTTTTCTTCTCGATCTCGACCGCGCTGAACGGCGAGGCGGACCCGGTCTATACCCTGCTTCATCTGCGGGTGGCGGGGTATCTGCGGCCTGATCACTCGGACGCCCTGCTTCTGACCGCCGATGTGCTGGAGGAATTGGGCCAGCACGAACTTGCCGCCGAAACCTATGCGGCCTTCCCGCCGGAAGACCCTTCCTACGTCACTGCCGAGATCGGCCGTGCCGGTGCACTGAAATCGCAAGGCAAGGCCGACGCGGCGATCGAGGCGCTGCAAACTCTGGCCCGCGCGCACGGTGACATTCAGCGCGTTCAGTTTTCCTTGGCCGAACTTTTGCGCACCGAAGAGCGCTTTGATGAGGCCACGACCGCCTATTCCGCGGCAATCGACCTTGGGAAGGCAGCTGGCAAGGAAGACTGGGTGCTCTACTTCTATCGCGGTATCTGCCACGAAGCGTCCAAGGACTGGGCCCCCGCCGAAGCCGATTTCCGCAAGGCGCTGTCTTTGAATGCCACCCAGCCGCAGGTGCTGAACTACTTGGGCTACGGGCTGGTGGACCGGGGCGAAAAGCTGGACGAAGCGCTTGGCATGATCGAAAAGGCCGTCGCCGCAGACCCCGAACAGGGCTACATCATCGACAGTTTGGCCTGGGCCTATTTCAAGCTGGGCCGGTATGCCGATGCCTTGCAGCCGATGGAACGTGCCTCGCTTCTGGAACCCGTCGATCCCATCGTAACCGACCACCTTGGCGACGTGTACTGGATGAACGACCGCAAGCTTGAGGCGCGCTTCCAGTGGCACCGCGCACTTTCGTTCGCGCCGGCCGAAAAGGATCAGGCGCGTATCCTGCGCAAGCTGGACGTCGGGCTTGACGCGGTGATGGCCGAGGAAGGGACTGCCAAGGTTCCGGTCGAGGCTGCCGAGAATGGCAACTGACGCGACCCTTGAAGTCGCGCCTGCCAAGATCAATCTCTGCCTGCACGTCACCGGCCGCCGGGCCGATGGCTATCACCTGCTGGACAGTCTGGTGGTCTTTGCCTCGGTCGGCGACCATCTGACCGCTGTTCCCGGCGCGGGGCTGACGCTGCGGGTGACTGGCCCCGAAGCCGGGGACTTGCAGCTTCAGGACGACAATCTTGTGCTGCGCGCGGCCCGGGCGATGGGGGCCAGCGACGTTGACCTGACCCTGGACAAGCGGCTTCCCGTCGCCTCGGGCATCGGTGGCGGCTCTGCCGACGCGGCGGCGACTTTGCGGCTTCTGGCCCGGCTGACCGGTGGGGCCTTGCCGCCAGCCGATCAGGTCCTGCGCCTTGGGGCTGATGTCCCGGTCTGCCTTGCCGGGCGTCCGGCCCGGATGGAAGGCATCGGCGAGCGTTTGACACCGCTGCCACCCCTGCCGCCCAAGTGGTGCGTGCTGGTCAACCCGCGCCTGCCCGTGCCGACTCCGCAGGTTTTTGCGGCCCTCACCAGACGCGACCATCCGCCCCTGCCGGATCTGCCCGCAACTGTGCTTGCCTCAGCCGACGCCTTTGCAGGATGGCTGGCCGTGCATACCCGCAACGACCTCGTGGCTCCCGCCCGTCAGGTCGCCTCGGTTCTTGCAGATGTGCAGGCGGCACTTGAAGGCACCCACGGCTGCCTGCTTGCCCGGATGTCAGGGTCGGGCGGCACCCATTTTGGGCTCTATGACAGCAACGCCCTTGCGCAGGCGGCGTGTGTTCAGATCCGTGCCGCCTATCCCGGTTGGTGGGTGGAACCCGGTCGCATCCTGCCCTGACCCCCGGTC
>JANMGI010000610.1:0-1623 GCA_031374565.1 Paracoccaceae bacterium
GGGACAAGGGGAATGATCTGGTCGAGGATCAGGGTGAGCAGCGACATGTAAAGGAAGGCCGCCCATAGCCATAGGCCACCCCAGAAAAGGCCAGCCGCAAGCAGCGGCAATGGCAAGAGTGCAGCAAGCGCGAAGGCGGTCAGGGCAAGCGGGCGGGAGTCGGGCAGGGGCATGATCCGGGGTCAGGGTGCGGCAGTGTTCAGTTTTCGGGGAATTGAACGCAGGTGCAACCGGGATTTTGCACTGGGGGTCTGCCTTGAGAGTTAAACGCCGTGTTTGGCGAATGCGAGGGGATGCCTCCGGCGGGAGTATTTGGCAAGGAGCAATTGTCGGGCAGGGGCGTGATCCGGGGTCAGGGTGCGGCATGGTTCGGGATTCGGGGAAAGCAATGCTGGCGCAACCGGGATTCTGCTTTGGCAGTCTGCCTGCAGAGTTAGACGCCGTGTTTGGCGAATGCGAGGGGATGCCTCCGGCGGGAGTATTTGGCAAGGAGCAATGGTGGGGGGTGGTCTCTGGTGGGCCGGTGGTGGGCCTGACGGCCTTTTCATGCAGGGGCAAAGCGACTAGGTGAAGGGAAACCAGTCCGGGGGCCTTAGATGTCGTTTTTCAAGAAGCTGAAGGAGCGGATGTTCCGGTCTTCGGACAAGATCGGCGACGGGCTGGAGGCGCTGGTTGCAGAGGGGGCGGACGTCCCGGAGGATCCGCCGCGCGACGTGCCGCCTGACCTGCAGGAACTGCCCGAGCCCGCGATGCCGGAACTGCCGGAACCGGACCTGCCCGAAATGCCGGATACCAGGGATCCGGAACCGGACGCGCCGCTGCCCGAGGACCCGATGGCGTCAGAGCAGGCCAGGCTCGTCGAGCCCGACCCCGCGAAACCGGGCCTTCTGGGGCGGCTTTTCGGGCGACCGGCGGCCGAGGAGCCGAAGCGGGTGCTGGATGACGCGATGCTGGAAAGCCTGGAGGAATTGCTGATCCAGGCCGACATGGGCGTGGACACGGCGGTGCGGGTCACGGCGAATATTGCCGAAGGGCGTTTCGGGCGGAAAGTCTCAACCCGCGAGTTGCGGGGGGCTTTGGCGGCGGAAGTGGCGCGGATCATGGAACCGGTGGCGCGGCCGATGCCGATCTATCCGCAAAAGCCGCAGGTCGTGCTGGTGGTCGGGGTGAACGGGTCGGGCAAGACCACGACCATCGGCAAGCTGGCCAGCCAGTTCAAAGCGGCGGGCAAAACCGTGGTGATTGCTGCGGGCGACACGTTCCGGGCGGCGGCGGTCGAGCAGTTGCAGATCTGGGGGCAGCGGGCGGGTGTGCCGGTGTTGACGGCACCCGAGGGGTCCGATCCGGCGAGCCTGGCGTTCGACGCGATGGGCCATGCGCAGGACAGCGGCGCGGACCTGTTGCTGATCGACACGGCGGGGCGGTTGCAGAACCGCCAGGACCTGATGGAGGAACTGGCCAAGATCGTGCGTGTGATCCGCAAGAAGGACCCGAGCGCCCCGCACAACACGCTGCTGGTGCTGGACGCGACGACGGGCCAGAACGCGATCAGCCAGGTCGATATTTTCCGCAAGCTGGCGGATGTGTCGGGCCTGGTGATGACCAAGCTGGACGGGACGGCCA
>JANMGI010000620.1:0-3467 GCA_031374565.1 Paracoccaceae bacterium
GGGCCTATGCGGCGAGCGCACCGGAGGGGGCGATGGCCTCGGTGCGGCGGTTGGCGGGATGGCTGGCCCCGGTGGGGTGGCTTGCGGCGGGTGTTTCAGCGCTGAGGCCAGGAAGCCGGGAGCTGCGGGCGGTCGGGCTGACCCTGGCGCGGGTGCGGCGGTAGGCCGCTCGTCGGGGGCTTCGTGTTCTCGTAGAGGTGGGCGCGTGGGCAGATTGCCCACCCTACGTTTCGCAAGGAGAAGCCAAAGTCATCGACGAGCGATCCTGTCAGGCGTGGATGGCACCGTCGCCGCAGGCGAGGGCGGCTTCGCGGACGGCCTCGGAGTAGGTGGGATGCGCGTGGCAGGTCAGCGCGAGGTCCTGCGCTGACGCGCCGAATTCCATCGCGACGCAGACCTCGTGAATCAGGTCGCCCGCCGCCGGGCCGATGATGTGGCAGCCGAGGATGCGGTCGGTGGCGGCGTCGGCGATCAGCTTGACGAAACCCTCGGCCTGGAAGACGGCCTTGGCGCGGGCGTTGCCCATGAAGGGGAAGCGGCCGACCTTGTAGGCGCGGCCTTCGGCTTTCAGCTGTTCCTCGGTGAGGCCGACATTGGCGACCTCTGGCGTGGTGTAGATCACGCCGGGGATCACGCCGTAGTTGACGTGGCCGTGCTTGCCGGACAGGACCTCGGCCACGACCATGCCCTCATCCTCGGCCTTGTGGGCTAGCATCGGCCCGGCGACGCAATCGCCGATGGCGTAGAGGCCGGGGATGTTGGTCTGCCAGTGGGCATCGGTCTTGATGGTGCCGCGGGGGCCCATTTCCACGCCGAGGGCTTCGAGGCCAAGCCCGGCGGTGTAGGGTTTGCGGCCCGTGGCGACGAGGACGATGTCGGCCTCAACGGTGGCTTCGGTGTCGGTCTTCTTCAGCTTGTAGGTGACCGTCGCGCCCTTCTTGCCTTTGGTCACCGACTGGACCGCAGCACCAAGAACAAACTTCAGGCCCTGTTTGGCAAGGATGCGCTGGAAGGTCTTGGCGACCTCGGCGTCCATGCCCGGGGTGATCGCGTCGAGGTATTCGACGACGGTGACCTCGGTGCCAAGGCGGGCGTAGACGCTGCCCATCTCAAGCCCGATGACGCCTGCGCCGATGACGACCATGGATTTGGGGATCCTGCCCAGTGTCAGCGCGCCGGTGGAGGTGACGATGGTTTCTTCGTCGATGGTCACGCCGGGGAGTGAGGAGGCCTCGGACCCCGTCGCGATGACGATGTTCTTTGAGGTGTGGACCTCATCGCCGACCTTGACCTGACCGGCGGCGGGGATGGTGGCCCAGCCTTTCAGCCAGGTGATCTTGTTCTTCTTGAACAGGAACTCGATCCCTTTGGTGTTTTGGCCGACGACATCGGCCTTGTAGCCCTGCATCTTGGTCCAGTCGACCTTGGGTGCGGCGCCCATCAGGCCCATCTTTTCAAAATTCTCGTGCGTCTCGTGCAGCATGTGGGTGGCGTGCAGAAGCGCCTTCGACGGGATGCAGCCGACGTTGAGGCAGGTGCCGCCAAGGGTGTCGCGGCCTTCGACGACGGCAACCCTCGCCCCAAGCTGGGCTGCACGGATCGCGGCCACATAGCCGCCGGGGCCTGCGCCGATGATGATGGTGTCGAAATCTGCCATGGGTCGGTTCCTTTGGTCTGGTCGCGGAGCGGGGGTTTCACACCCCCGCACCCCCGTGGGATATTTATGGACGAAGAATGCGCTAGAGCAGGGATGCCACGATCATTGTCACGGTTGCGATGAAGCCTACCGCCCAGATTGCCGAACGCCAAGGGCGCCAGCCGAACGCGTAGGCGGGAATGTAGAGGATGCGGGCGGCGAGGTAGGTCCAGGCGGCGTATTGGGTGACCAGCGTGGACTGGTTGCCGAGGGTGACGACGACCACGGCGAGGGTGAAGAGGATCAGGCCTTCGAAATGGTTGTTCAGCGCCCTTTGCAGGCGGCCGGTGACGGTGGACATCTCACGCGAGGGTGGGCGGTCGCGGGGGCTGGAGGTGTAGCCGGTCCCAAGCTCCTTGTTCGCGGGGATGGCAAAAGAGGTGAATTGCAGGGCTTGCAGCAGGCCCGCGAGGGCGAGGGCGGTAAGTTCGGGGGTCATGTCGCTTTCCTGTTGACGAAGCCTTTCACCACAGCGGCAAGGCCGATGAAATTCAAGACACCAAAAGCATAGACGAGAAGGGCGGTGATTGTGTCTTCGTGGCCTTGAACGGATTTTGCCAGACCCCAAAAGCACCAGAGCCCGAAGAGCCCCGCCGCGATCCGGCTACCCCGTTGCAGAAAATACGCAAAGCCGCCGTTGACCAGGACTTCCGGCAGGACCTGCGCTGCCAGTCCGAAACCTGCCTCGGGGCCCCGGCTGATCACCAGGGCGCCGCCACCGATCACGACGACGAAGGCCAATGCCCAGACGATCAACCTGGCGGTGAGGGCCGCCAGCGCGAAGGGCCGATTTTCCTTGAGGATGCCTGGCCCCATGGGAGTCATCCGGCGGCCCCTTTGGTCCTTCGGGACAGGTTTTCTGGGGTAAGGCGCGCAGCGCGGGTGGCGGTGAACCAGTCGCGGCAGGTGGATTCGGCCTGCGCCACGCCTTGCAGGGCGCGGAGGCGGGCAAGCTCGGCTGCGACTTCGGGCCAGCGGGCAAGGATGCTGCGGTCCTGCACGTCGTTGCGGTTGGCGATCCGGTGCCACTTGGAACCAAGGTGATACTTGTTGGAAGGTGGCCCCATGCCACGGCCGCGGTCGTTCTTCAGAAGGAACACATCGGTCGAGCGGGTGGCGTAGTGGTTGACGACGGCCCCGCCTTGGATCGCGGTTTCCACGGGTTGATAGCGCGACCGGGGCGGGCCGTGGAGGGGGGCGGAGGACAGGGGCTCTCCGCCTGCGTTGACGGCGAGGGGGGCGTCGATCAGGGGCTGGGTGGGCATATGGTCGGAGGCGGTGGCAAAGGCGCGGAAGCGGAAGAGGGATTTGAACTTGACGGTGGCGGGGTCGATGACGGCTTCGCAGGCGGTGAAGGCTTGCAGGGTCTCTCCCGGCCAGTCGCGGTGGCCGTTGTCGCCGAAAAGCCGCCAGGGCAGAGCAATGGTGTGGGCGTCCCCAGCCCTGGCGACAAGGTCCTGCACCGGGGACGCGCCGGGGGCGATGTTGAGAAATTCGTCGCTGTCGAGATGGGCAAGCCACTCCATCTGGGTCTGGGTCAGATGCGCCATGGCGCGGGTGATGCCGCTTTTCTGCGGGGGCGTGCCGGGGGTGAGAGGGTTCGGCAGATGGGTGACCTCACCCTGGGTGGCAAGGATATCGAGGAGCTGGTCAGAGCCATCGTCACAGTCGTTGGTGTTGATCACCACGGGGCCGAAGCCGATGACCCGGTGATAGGCGAGCCATTCGAGGATGTGGATGCCCTCGTTGCGCATGCAGCTGACCAGAGCCA
>JANMGI010000767.1:0-3525 GCA_031374565.1 Paracoccaceae bacterium
TCCCGTGGGATGGGGCCACCAACGACAAAAGGACCTGACATGGGCTTTCTCGACATCCGCAACGTCACCAAATCCTACGGGCCGGTTCAGGTCCTGCACCGCATCGACATCGCGGTGGACGAGGGCGAGTTCCTGGTCCTCGTCGGCCCCTCCGGCTGCGGGAAATCCACACTTCTCAACATGATCGCGGGGCTGGAGGGCATCACTGGCGGCGAGATCGCCATCAAAGGCCGCGTCGTCAACGGCGTCCACCCCTCCAGACGCAACATCGCGATGGTGTTCCAGTCCTATGCTTTGTATCCCAACATGACCGTCGGCCAGAACATGACCTTCGGCCTTGAAATGCACGGCGTCCCCAAGCCCGAGCGTGACCGGGCGCTGGCCGATGTCGCCAAACTCCTGCAAATCGAGACCCTCCTCGACCGCAAGCCCGGCCAGCTTTCCGGTGGCCAGCGCCAGCGCGTCGCGATGGGCCGCGCCTTGGTCCGCAACCCCGATGTGTTCCTCTTCGACGAACCGCTCTCCAACCTCGACGCGAAACTACGCGTCGACATGCGGACCGAGATCAAGAAGCTGCACCAGAAACTGCGCACCACCATCGTCTACGTCACCCACGACCAGATCGAGGCGCTGACCCTGTCCACCCGCATCGCCGTGATGAACAAGGGCCATGTCCAGCAGCTTGGCACGCCCAAGGAGATCTACGACACCCCGACGAACCTGTTTGTCGCGACCTTCATGGGCTCGCCCGCGATGAACATTGTCCCCGCCAGCATCGTGATGGAAAACGGCCAGCCCCACGCCGCCCTGACCGACGCCGACGGCTCTGTCCAGCGCCTGCGCCTGTCCCAACCGAACCTCGCGGCGTGGGAGGGCAAACCCATCCTCCTCGGCATCCGCCCCGAGGCGATCACCGACCCCGAAGGCGCAGACCGCAAATCGCAGAACATCGTGGCGCTGAAAAACCGCGTCACCGTGATCGAACCCGCCGGAGCCGACACCTTCGTCACCATGACCCTGTCAGGCCGCGACGCCATCGCCCGGATGCGCGCCGACGCGAATGTTGCGCCCGGGCAGACATTCGACTTTGCCGTCAACATGGAAAAGGCCGTAGCCTTCGATCCGGACACCGAACAACGGATTGCCTGAATGCAACCTGACGTCATCATCATCGGCTCCGGCATGGGCGGCGCGACGCTGGCCGCAGCGCTGGCCCCCTCTGGCCGCCGCATCCTCATCCTTGAACGCGGCGACTGGCTGCGCGACAGCCTCGAGGCCCGGGACCCCGTCGCCGTCTTCGGCACCGGCCACTTCCGCCCCGATGAGACCTGGCTCGACGCCGACGGCGGCAGCTTTGCCCCGAACAACTACTACCACCCGGGCGGCAACTCGAAATTCTACGGCGCGGTCCTCATGCGCTACCGGGCCGAAGATTTCCGCCCCCTCCGCCATATGGGCGGCACCACCCCCGGTTGGCCGATGGCCTACGCCGATCTGGAACCGCACTATCAGGCCGCCGAGCACATGTATCAGGTGCGCGGCACCCTGGGCGAAGACCCCACCGAACCCCCACATTCCCGCCCCTACGCCTTTCCCCCCGTCCCGCATGAACCCGATATGGTGGACCTCTGCCGCAGGCTCGCCGCGCAGGGCCTGCATCCCGGAGCCCTGCCTTTAGGGGTGGACATCGACCTCTGGCTGAAAGGCGGGGCCATCACCTTCGACGGCTTCCCGAACACCCGTGGCGGCAAGATGGACGCCGAAACCATCGGCCTCGCGCAGGCGCTGAGGCACCCCAACGTGACCCTCCTGACCGGGGCCAAAGTCACGCGCCTGATTGCCGCCAACGGGCGCATCACCGGGGTCGACTACAGCCACAAGGACACCACCCACCACGCCACCGCCCCCCTCGTCTGTCTTTGTGCCGGGGCGGTGAAATCCGCCGCCCTCCTCCTCGCCTCGGCCGATGCCGACCATCCGAGCGGGCTTGCCAACCGCTCCGACCAGGTCGGGCGCAACTTCATGAACCACAACATCACCGCTGTCCTCGGCTTCAGCCCGTTCCGCCGCAACCGAAGCGTCTATGAAAAGACCATCCAGATGAACGACTGGTATCTGACCGGCGGCCCGAACGGTGAGCCCCTTGGCAACGTGCAGATGCTGGGCCGGATCACGGGTCCCATCATGGCGGCGGAAACCGGGATGCCCTTGCCCCTCGCGCGGTGGATCGCCGACCACTCGGTGCACCTGATGACGATGTCCGAAGACCTGCCGATGCCTGACAGCAGGGTCATGCTGCGGGACGGCCAGATCGTCCTGAAATGGGAGCGTTCAAACTGGCAGGCCCACCTCGCCCTGAACGCCCGGCTGAAAGCCGCTCTGAAAAGGGCCGGCTGGCCGGTCGTTCTGACCAAGACCTTCGAGAAACGCACCCCAAGCCACCAATGCGGCACCGCGCGGATGGGCCACAACCCCGCAACCAGCGTGGTCGACCCCTTCTGCCGCAGCCATGACCTTGGCAACTTCTTCGTCGTCGATGCCTCTGTCCTGCCCACCTCGGCTGCGGCCAACCCTTCCCTGACCATCGCGGCACTGGCCCTGCGGACGGCTGCGCATATCCGGGAACAAGAATTCACATGACTGGCGCAATATCACCCCTCGCCCTCATCACTGGCGGCCAGCAGGGCATCGGCCTTGGCATCGCCCAGGCCCTTGGCCAGCGTGGCTTCCGCCTCGCCATCGCCTCGCTGCCCGCGCCGGACGAGGCCGCCGAAGCGATGCAGACCCTCGGCCCGAACGCCCGCTACTACCAGCACGACCTTGCCGATCTCGCCGCGATCCCCGCACTGCTTGACCAGATCGAAGCCCAGCAAGGCCCGCTCAACGCACTTGTCCAGAATGCCGGGGTCGCCGCACGCGTCCGGGGCGACGTGCTGGACATCACCCCCGAAAACTTTGACTGGATCATGGATATCAATCTGCGAGGCGCGTTCTTCTTCGCCCAACAGGTCGCCAAACGGATGCTGGCCACCCCCAGCCCCCACTACCGCTCCATCACCTTCATCACTTCCGTTTCCGCTCGGATGGCCAGCCCCGACCGAGCCGACTACTGCATCTCCAAAGCCGCCGCATCGATGGCCGCCCAGACCCTTGCCCTCCGGCTCGCCGCGCATGGCATCGGCGTTTTTGAGCTGCGTCCCGGCATTATCGAAACCGACATGACCGCAGGGGTCAAAGACAAATACACCGCCCGCATCGAAGGCGGCCTCGTCCCCGCAGGCCGCTGGGGCCAACCGTCCGACATCGGCCAGGCCGTGATCCCTATCGTCACCGGCCAGATGGCCTTCGCCACTGGCGCAGTCATCCCCGTCGACGGCGGGCTTTCCATCGAAAGACTGTAAGAATGACCGAAGGCTACGACTACATCATCATCGGCGGCGGCTCTGCAGGCTGCGTCCTCGCCGCGCGTCTGACCGAAAACCCCGCCGCCAAGGTTCTCCTCCTGGAAGCCGGGGGCCGCGACCG
>JANMGI010000666.1:0-7378 GCA_031374565.1 Paracoccaceae bacterium
CGTGGTCACCAACCCCTGGTATGGCCGGGGTTTTGTCGAGGACCTTGGGCCCGAAATCCGCCGCATGGGCCCCGCCCTTGGCCAGCTTCTGACCGACCGCCTGATCCGCCTCGCAGGCGGGGGCGACAAGATCGAGGCCTACGGCAAAGCCGCCCTCTGCGGCACCGCCTGTGAGCTGGAGCATTGCTCCGCCCTGATCCACACCCTGCGCTTCGGCAATTTCTTTCGTGAGGCGGTGGGCGCGAAGACCTACCTTGGCTTCACCAACACCCGTGGCCCCGCCAACACGCAACTCCAGATCCCGCTGATGGACAAACACGACGCCGGCCGCCGCTCTCACTACCTGACCATCCAGTTCTCCGTCCCTGACGCCCCCGGCCATGACGAGCTGGTCATCGCTTTGGGAGCGTCCCTCGGAGGCCGCCCCCACCACCGCATCGGCGACCGCTATCAGGACCTGAAGGACATGGGCGGCGAGGTCGATAACCCGGCAGGGGTGTAGGTCGGGCTTCAGCCCGACTCTCGTCGGGTGCGCAGTCATCACGCACCACCGCGCCAACAGATCCATCTCCCCCTGCCGCCCGCCGTCCTCTTCCCGCGCCGCACGCTTGTGGCTGGCCTGCACCAAAGGCACCCGCACCGCCCGGTCGCGCAACTCCATCGCCTGCTCAATGGTGACGATCTGGATGCGCGGCACCGACAAATCCGTCCCCGGCAAGATATACTGCCCCGCCCCCGTCGCCTCGGTGATCATCGGGCGCGAGGGTTCGTTTCCAGACTTGCAAGACCTTACACCGCTATCTATTCTTCGGTCTCGGACCGGAGCCACAAAATGTTGAATGATCGCCTTCCCCAGTTCATCCGCGATCATTACGAATGTTATGAGTGGAAGCATGCCAGCGCGATCCTGACACAGGACTTTCCATCGGAATGGCAGGACCTTCTTGATGTGCTATCGGCCTTCCGACTTCGAAAGTCATGGTTCTCCAAGGGCGGCGGAAACAAATCGCAGCTATCAACCTTCATCGATGGTTTCCTGTCGCAGCGCGGCTGGGTCGAGAAGCAGTTTCAGACAGCGATAGAGGTAGACGGCACGCGCCTAGACTCCCCAACCCACAAGATCGACTGCTTCAAGAACGGCGTTGCGCTGGAGATCGAATGGAACAACAAGGATCCATTCTACGACCGGGACTTGAACAACTTTCGACTGCTGTTCGATCTTCGTGCCGTCAGCGTGGGAATCGTGATAACCCGAGCCGACGAGTTGCAAGACATCTTTAACGATCTTGGACGAGGCTCGTCTTACGGGAACTCTACGACTCATATGTCAAAACTATTGCCCAGAATTCTTGGGGGCGGTGGCGCTGGATGCCCTCTCTTGGTGTTCGGCATCACCAAAGCTCTCTTCGTGGAGGATGAAGAATGATCAGCGCGGCAGATGACCTGCTTGCTAAAGCTGGCAAGACCAAATTCCGTACGGTCCTCGCTGATCCGCCGTGGCAGTTCCAGAACCGCACTGGCAAGATGGCACCCGAACACAAGCGCTTGTCGCGCTACCCAACAATGACCCTGCGTGAGATTTGCGATCTGCCGGTCGAGGCTGTCGTTGCCGATACCGCACATCTTTACTTGTGGGTCCCCAATGCCCTGCTGCCCGAAGGGCTAAAGGTCATGGAAAACTGGGGCTTCAGCTACAAAAGCAACATCATCTGGTACAAGATCCGCAAGGACGGCGGACCGGACCGTCGCGGAGTAGGCTTTTACTTCCGCAACGTAACTGAGGTTCTGCTGTTCGGGGTCCGCGGCAAAAATGCCCGTACGATGCAACTCGGCAGAACTCAGGAAAACATCATCTCGACCCAAAAGCGGGAACACAGTCGTAAGCCCGACGAGCAGTATCCGCTGATTGAAGGCTGCAGCCCCGGTCCTCGACTGGAAATGTTCGCCCGTGGTCCGCGCGTTGGGTGGACAGTTTGGGGCAATCAGTCGGAAGAATATACCCCGACCTGGGACACATACTCCAACCACTCACAGGCCAATGTGGTGCCACTGAAAAGAGCGATCATCTAGAAGGGGCCGAACGCAGCCTCGGCGCTGTCGTTCCAGTGCCAGGTGTCGTCAAACGCCTCAATCTGCGCGGCGCTCTCGCTGCCAGACGGCCCCTTGAACAACACTTTGTAGCTGGCATTACTGTTGAACGGCGGGTCCAGGTAGATCAGGTCGACGCTTTCATCCCGGATGCTGTCGCGCAGCACCGCAAGGTTGTCACCGTAGTACAGATGGTTCATGCCCGCCCCCGCCCTGCCTTCGCCCGCGTAGGGTGGGGTTTCACCACACCATTGGCACCACCTTTGCCGACCGGCGGTTAAAACAAGGTTATCCAAGCCCGGCCCATCGGGCAACCACTTAGGTCGGGGTTCACCCCGACTCCCTTAAACCCTTACCAAATCCCTAACGCCCACAGGCAACCCGTTGAAATCATTCACCCGGAAAACCTGTCCACCGTGGACAGACTATCCGCTGAACAGAAAGTGCAGCACGTCGCCGTCCTTGACCTCGTAGGTCTTGCCCTCGACCCGGAACTTGCCCGCTTCCTTGGCCCCAGCCTCGCCCTTGCCCGCGATATAGTCGTCGTAGGCGACCGTCTCTGCCCGGATGAACCCCTTCTCGAAGTCCCCGTGGATCACCCCCGCCGCCTGAGGAGCCAAGGTTCCCTTGCTGATCGTCCAGGCCCGCGCCTCTTTCGGACCCACGGTGAAATAGGTCTGCAAGCCCAGAAGCGCGTAGCCCGCCTTGATCAGCCGGTCGAGGCCCGCCTCGTGCAGCCCCATCTCTTCCAGGAACATCACCGCCTCATCCTCGGAGAGTTGGCTGATTTCCTCCTCGATCCGGGCCGAGATCACCACCGAAGCCGCCCCCTGCGCCGCCGCCATTTCTGCCACCCGCGCGGATTGGGAATTGCCCGAGGCTGCCGACGCCTCCTCGACATTGCAGACGAACAGCACCGGCTTGGCCGTCAGAAGTTGCAGCATACGCCACTGCTTGCGGTCATCCTCGGCGATCACAAGCGTCCGCGCGGGTTTGCCCTCGTTCAGCGCCGCCAGTGCCGACCGCAACAGACGATCCTGATCCAGCGTGTCCTGATCCCCGCCCCGCAGCTTCTTGCCCAGCGCGGTCAACCGCCGCTCCACCGATTCCATATCGGCCAGCATCAGTTCCGTCTCGATGGTCTCCGCGTCGGCGACGGGGTCGATGCGGCCCTCGACATGGGTGATGTCGCCGTCTTCAAAGCAGCGCAGCACATGGGCGATGGCGTCGCATTCGCGGATATTGGCCAGGAACTGGTTCCCCAAGCCTTCGCCCTTCGACGCACCCCGGACCAACCCGGCAATGTCGACGAAGGTCATCCGCGTCGGGATGATCTGCTTCGAGGCCGCAATCGCCGCCAGCTTGTCCAGCCGCAGATCGGGGACGGAAACCTCGCCCACGTTCGGCTCGATGGTGCAGAACGGAAAATTCGCCGCCTGCGCCGCCGCCGTCCGGGTCAGCGCGTTGAAGAGGGTGGACTTGCCCACGTTCGGCAGCCCGACGATACCCATCCTGAAACCCATGCAACCCTCCTTTGGCGACAGGGGGCCTTCTACGGGGGCCGGACCCAAGGATCAAGCGGCCCACGCCTTGATTTCCCCCGCCCCGGCATGGCAGATGGACCCGTTCACAAGGGGGACCACCATGACACGGATCGACGACACCTTCGCCCGCCTTCGTACGCAGGGCAAAAAGGCCTTCGTCGCCTATATCATGGGCGGTGATCCTGAGGAGGCGACCAGCCTTGCCGTCATGCAGGGCCTGCCCGGGGCCGGGGTGGATGTGATCGAGCTCGGCATGCCCTTTACGGATCCCATGGCCGACGGCCCGACGATCCAGGCCGCCGGTCAGCGCGCGCTGGAATGCGGCATGACGATGGACAAGGTTCTTGCCATGGTCCGTGCCTTCCGGGCGGGGGACACCACGACGCCCATCGTCCTCATGGGCTATTACAACCCGATCTATTCACGCGGGGTCGACCGGTTTCTGAAGGATGCCATCGAAGCGGGCATTGACGGCCTTATCGTCGTCGATCTGCCGCCCGAAGAGGATGACGAGCTGTGCATCCCGGCGCAGAAAGCGGGGCTGAACTTCATCCGCCTTGCCACCCCCACCACCGATGCCAAACGCCTGCCGAAGGTGCTGCAAAACACCAGTGGGTTTGTCTATTACGTCTCGGTCACCGGGATCACCGGGGCCGCCGCCGCCGTGGCCACCGATGTCGCCCCGGAAGTGGCGCGGATCAAGCGGTCCACCGACCTGCCGATCATCGTCGGCTTCGGCATCAACACGCCCGAGCAGGCGAGGGCGATCGCGGGCGTCGCCGATGGCTGCGTCGTGGGGTCGGCCATCGTCAAGGACATCGGCGCGGGCGTACCAGTGGCCGAAGTGCTGGCCCGGGTCAAAGCCCTTTCGGACGGGGCACATTCGGCCTGACACGGCCTTCCGTCTTGCATTCGCCAAGCCACAGGGCCTAGCCTGACTGCGAAACGGCGGGAGACCAGGTATGACCAAGGGACGGATCGAAGCGTTTTCGGATGGGGTGATCGCGATCATCATCACCATCATGGTGCTGGAACTGAAGGTCCCGCACGAGGCCGACATCTCCGCGCTTTTGCAGTTGCTGCCGGTGTTCCTGGCCTATGTGCTGTCGTTCCTGAATGTCGGCATCTACTGGAACAACCACCACCACATGTTCCACTCGGTAAAGCATGTCGGCGGCTGGGTGCTTTGGGCGAACCTGCATCTGTTGTTCTGGCTGTCGCTTTTGCCCTTTTCCACCGGGTTCATGGAGGAAAGCGGCTTCGAACCGATGCCGGTTGCGCTTTACGGTTTCGACCTTCTGATGTGCGCCGTCAGCTATACCTTGCTTGCCTGGGCGCTGATCGCTGAGCACGGGAAGGACTCGGACTTTGCCCGCGCGCTGGGGTCGGACCTGAAGGGCAAGCTTTCCCTGGCCTCATACCTGATCTCGATCCCGATGGCCTTTGTGAACGTGTGGATTTCGCTGGTGCTGATCCTTGGCGTCGCGCTGACCTGGATCGTTCCGGACCGCCGCTTCGCGCGCCCCCACTGACACTGGACCGGGCGGGATAGCGGGGCTGGTTGCACCGCTGCCTTTGGTCAGTTGATCCGTTGGCCTTGCCCCCCAAGCCGCAAGGTGGCAACAAAGACTGACCAATTCCGCCAGGATCCGCCCATGCCCGTCATCACCTGTATCGAGGACCTCAAACGGCTGCACCAGAAGCGCACGCCCCGGATGTTCTGGGACTATTGCGAATCGGGCAGCTACACCGAGCAGACCTTCCGCGAGAACTCCTCGGACTTCGCCAAGCTGCGCTTTCGCCAGCGTGTCGCGCGGGACCTGACCGGCCGGACGCTGGAAAGCACACTGGCCGGACAGAAGGTCGCGATGCCGGTGGCCCTTGCCCCCGTCGGGTCCACGGGCATGCAGTTCCCCGACGGCGAGATTCACGCCGCCCGCGCTGCTGCCAAGGCCGGGGTGCCCTACACCCTGTCGACCATGTCGATCTGTTCCATCGAGGACGTCGCCGCGCACAGCCCGACCCCGTTCTGGTTCCAGCTTTACGTCATGCGGGACGAAGACTTCGTTGATGCGATCATCGAGCGCGCCCGGGCCGCAAAGTGCTCGGCGCTGGTGCTGACACTGGACCTGCAAATTCTGGGCCAGCGCCACAAGGACCTGAAAAACGGACTGACCTCTCCCCCAAAGCCCACGATTCCGAACCTGATCAACATCGCCACCAAGCCCCGCTGGGCGCTTGGCATGCTGAAAACCCCGCGCCGCCAGTTCCGCAACATCGTCGGCCATGTGAAGAATGTTGAAAAGCTGTCCGACCTGACCGCCTGGGCGAATGAGCAGTTCGACCCCAAGCTCGACTGGGGCAAGATCGCCCGCATCCGCGACCAGTGGAAGGGCAAGTTCATCCTCAAGGGCGTGCTTGACGCCGAAGACGCGAAGATGGCCGCCGACGCCGGGGCCGATGCGGTGATCGTGTCGAACCACGGCGGGCGGCAGCTGGATGGCGCGCTCTCCTCGATCCGAACCCTGCCTTCCGTTGTCCGGGCCATCGGTGACCGCACCGAGGTCTGGATGGACGGCGGCATCCGGTCGGGTCAGGACGTGTTGAAGGCACTTTCCCTAGGGGCGAAAGGGACGATGATTGGCCGGGCCTACATCCACGGGCTGGGCGCGATGGGCGAGGCCGGGGTGACCGCCGCGCTGGAGGTGATCCGCAAAGAGATGGACATCACCATGGCCCTGTGCGGCGAAAAGGACGTGAAGAACATGGGCCGCCACAACCTGCTGGTGCCCGAGGATTTCGAAGGTCGCTGGGCCTGAAGACGCACTCGTCGCTCCTTGCTGGATGCCTCGCAAGGAGAAGTCGACGACGCACCGTCAGCATCCGCTTGCAATTTGATCAAATTTTGACGCATAAGCTCAGCGACACTGCCCGAGGCCTGCCATGTCTGCCGAAACCATCGCCGGAATCCGCACCGACCGTCTTGCCGCCTTCGCCGCGCGCGAGGCCAAGGTCTACGCCAAGGCCCGCCCGAAGTCTGCGAAAGCGCTGGCTAGGGGCGCCGATGCCTTTCTTGGCGGCGTGCCGATGCACTGGATGGCAGATTGGCCGATGCCGCACCTGCCTTTGGTAGCGAAAGCTCAGGGCGCCCAGATCGAGGATATCGACGGCATCACGCTGGATGACTTCTGCCTTGGCGATACCGGGTCGATGTTCGGCCACTCCCCACCACCCGTCGCCAAAGCCATCCGCCAGCAGGCCCGCCGAGGGCTGACCTACATGCTGCCGACCGAAACTGCGCTTGAGGCCGGTCGCCTTCTGAATGACCGCTTCGGCCCGTTCCGCTGGCAGATTGCCACCACCGCGACCGACGCCAACCGCTTTGCGCTGCGCGTCGCCCGCGCTGTCACTGGCAAGCCAAAGGTGCTGGTCTTCAACGGCTGCTATCACGGCACGGTGGACGACACCTTCGTGTCGCTGGAGAACGGCCGCACCGTCAACTCGCCCGGCCTTCTAGGCCAGGTGAATGACCTTGCGCAGACCGCAGTCTGCTGCGAATTCAACGACTTGGCCAGCGTCGAGGCAGCCCTTGCCAAAGGCGATGTCGCCGCGATCCTGACCGAGCCGGTGATGACCAACTCCTGCATGGTCCTGCCCGACGCGGGCTTTCACGACGGCCTTCGCCAGTTGTCGCTGAAATACGGTGCGCTTCTGATCATCGACGAAACCCACACCATCTCTTCCGG
>JANMGI010000688.1:0-6466 GCA_031374565.1 Paracoccaceae bacterium
GCCCGTCTGCCCTACGCGGTGGCCGAGTTTGTCATGTTCGTCCTCAAGCAAGGCTGGGCCTGCCTCTTCGGCGGTCTCCTTCTGGCCGTGATCATCGCCACCAAACTCATCTGGCAGCCCGACTGGCCCCTTCACCGCTACGACGCGCTTTTCCTCTTCGCCATCGCGACCCAAGCGATCTTCCTGTGGACGAAACTCGAAACCTGGGAAGAAGCCCGCGTCATCCTCCTTTTCCACCTCACCGGCACGGCGATGGAGTGGTTCAAGGTCAGCGCGGGAAGCTGGGCCTACCCCGAAGCCGGGGTCTTCGTGGTCTTGAACGTGCCCCTCTTCTCGGGCTTCATGTATGCCGCCGTGGGCAGCTACATGGCGCGGGTGATCCGGGTCTTCGAAATGACTTTCGCGCCCTACCCCCGCTTTCCGCTGACTGTCCTGCTGGCCGCCGCGATCTACGTCAACTTCTTCGCCCACCACTTCCTGCCCGACATCCGGCTGGTGCTGTTCGTGGCCACCGTCACGCTTTACTGGCGCACCCGGATCTGGTTCCGCATCCACGACCGGCACTGGTGGATGCCCCTGCCGGTGGCTGCCCTCCTCTCGGCCTTGGCACTTTGGGTAGCCGAGAACATCGGCACGGCGACCGGCACCTGGATCTACTCCGGTCAGATCAGCGGCCAGATGGTCAGCTTTGCCAAGCTTGGGTCCTGGTACCTTCTGCTCTACGTGGCTTTCGTCACGGTGACGCTTGTCAGCCGCAGCGCTTTGTCATCCGCCCCGCGCGAGCCCGGTCCGACAAGCGCGGGGGAAAACCTTGCCGAATCGTAAACGTCCACCGGCAAGCCATTGATATCATTAAGGTTCAAAATCTGTCCACCGTGGACAGGGTCAGAAATATCCCCGCCAGGCCAAGAATCCAAACAAGACAACCAGCAGGATCAGCACCCCGAACCCGACCGACCCGACCATCCCGGCAAACAGATCGCGCCGCCGCCCGACGGGGTCGATCGCGATCAGATGTTTCACGCAGACATCATAGGCCTCGGTCACGTCTCCCATGTCGACCTGGCCCAGAAGCTTCGGATTCTGTGCCTTCTGCGCCGCCACGGACAGGGTCTTGCCGCTGTCCCGGACCTTCTTCGGCAGGGTCCGCCCGGCCCGCTTCAGCTTGGCCGAAAGGTCGCGGCCTCCCAGCCCCAGCCTCTCTTCCAGAAGCTGAGCCACCCGATCCGCCATCTGCTGGATCGTCACCGCACTCATTCCACCACCCTCCCAGATCCCGTCCCGAACCTAAAGACCTTCGTGGGGATGTTCAACCGCCCAAGGTCGACAGGACTGGCCGGAAGCTGCCGACATTGCTATGAAAACCCATGCTCGCCAAAATCCCCCACCCCGCCAGCGCAGGTGCAACAGCCCCAACCCTGGTCATCGCCCACGGCCTGTACGGCTCTGGCCGGAACTGGGGCGTCATCGCCCGCCGCCTTGCCGACCAACGCGACGTGGTGGCCGTCGACATGCGCAACCATGGCGAAAGCCCGCGGTTCCCCACACAAAGCTACCCGGACATGGCCGCCGACCTGGCGGAGGTCATCGATAGCCTTGGTGCCCCGGTCGACTTGATGGGCCACTCCATGGGCGGCAAGGCCGCGATGCAGCTGGCCTTGACCCGCCCAGACTTGATCCGCCGCCTGATCGTCGCCGACATCGCCCCCGTCGCCTACCAGCACGACCAGACTGCCAACGCCCGGGCGATGGCAGCGCTTGACCTGTCGCGGATCACCACGCGGGCCGAAGCCGACGCCGCACTGGCCAAACATATCGACGACCCAGCCTTGCGCGCGTTCTTTCTGCAGTCGCTCGACATGCGCACCCAGCCCCCCCGCTGGCGACTGAACCTAGCCGTTCTGGAAGCCGAGATGCCGAAGATCACTGGCTGGTCCGGGACGCCAGGCCAGTTCGACCATCCAACCCTGTTCCTGACCGGCGCGGTGTCGCACTACGTGCGGCCAGACTCCCGTGAAACAATCCGCACGCATTTCCCGAAAGCGCGGTTCGCCAAGATAGCCGATGCGGGCCACTGGCTCCACGCCGAAAAGCCGCGCGAATTCGAAGAGACCGTTCGCGTCTTCCTTGAAGCCTAATCTTCCGATCTGCTTGGCTACGCCGTCCTGAGGGCAGGCATCGCCACCGTGGCCATGATGACGCTGGGCGATCTGCCCACCAGCTTTCAGGACCGCTCCAGAATGTCGCGCAGGGAGGACTCCGACAGGACAACCGGATTGCCTTTCATCGAAGACGAAGCCAGCGACGCAATCGCAATCGCACCGTGCTGGTCTTCCGTCACCCCAAGGGCCGCAAGGCCCGGCAAGCCTTCGGCCCAGGCCCAGGCCTGTAGCGCCAGCGGAGCTTCCGCCGCGGACGACCCCATGGCCTCGGCCAGAATCGCGCAGACTTCATCCAGCCTTATCAGGGCCTTCCCTTCGGCGGCCGCACGGTTCGCCTGCAACACTGGCCCCAGCAGGGCCCCGCAGATCGCGCCATGCCGCCCACCCGTCATCCCGCCGATCACCCCTGCCAGCCCGTGTACGGCCCCAAGCCCCGCATTCGAGAGGGCGAGGCCTCCGCACAGGCTGACCCAGGCCATCTGGTCGCGTGCGATGGGGTCCTCGGCACGCATCAGCCGCATCAAGGCCAGCATCCCGGCGCCAATGGCCGGCCGGGTAAGGGCATCAGTGTAAGGGGTCGCTTTGACAGACACGAAAGGCTCGATCACCTGCGTCACCGCATCCAGGCCCGAGGCAAGCGTCACCGCCTTCGGGCAACCATCGGTCAGGGCGGGATCAACAATGGCCAACCGCGCCACCATCCGGTCATCGCGCAGGCTGACCTTGCGGCCAAGGTCAGGCAGGCCGATGACCGCGTTCTTGGTGACTTCTGCCCCCGTCCCCGCCGTGGTCGGAATCGCGATAAAAGGCAAAGGGTCGGACTTCAGGGGCAACCCCTTGCCCACCACTTCCAGATGCTCCATCGGCCCGTCCGGCGCGGGGATCAGGCCCGCAAGCGCCTTCCCAAGGTCCAGCGCGGCACCTCCTCCCAATGATACAACCCACTCGGGGCGGTGGGCGCGGGTGGCGGTGAGGGCCGTCTCAAGGTCTTGCAGCGTCGGCTCCCCATGGCAGGCAACCAACAGAGCGCCCGGCCCAAGGGCGTCGACCAGCCAGGCTGCGCGCGCGGGGTTGGCCCCGTGGACAACGATCCCGCGCGCTCCGAAGGCGCGGATGAGTACGGGAGCCTTCGCCGCCTCACCCCGGCCAAACAGGATGCGTCCGGGGGAGGTGATCCCGAAGGGGATCATACCGACATCGTCGCGGAAATGGCCTTGCCCCAGCGGGCGTATTTCGCGTCACGGGTGGCCGCGTCCATCATCGGCGAAAAGCGCCGGTCCAGTGCCCAGGATTTGGCAAACTCCTCCGGTCCGCCGATCACGCCCGCCTGCATCGCGGCAAGGTAGGCGGCCCCCAAAGCCGTCGTCTCGGTGACCTTGGGCCGGTCCACCGGGGCACCGATGATGTCGGACAGAAACTGCATCGTCCAGTCGCTTGCAGTCATCCCGCCGTCGACCCGCAGGACGCCTTGCGCCTCGGTCCCCCAGTCAGCCCGCATCGCCTCCAGAAGGTCGCGGGTCTGGTAGCCGACGCTTTCCAGCGCCGCGCGGGCCATTTCCGCAGGACCAGAATTCCGGGTCAGCCCGAAGACAGCCCCCCGGCTGTCGGGCCGCCAATAGGGCGCGCCAAGGCCGGTGAAGGCGGGAACAAGGATGACGCCCTGCGCCTCTTCAGCCTTCTCGGCGAGCGGCTGGGTCTCTTTCGCTTCGCGGATGATCTTCAGGCCGTCGCGCAGCCATTGGACGACTGCCCCGGCAATGAAGATCGAGCCTTCGAGGGCATAGGTCGGCTGCCCCTTCAGCTGGTAGGCGATGGTGGTCAGAAGGCGGTTCTTCGACGGGACCATGTCGGCCCCGGTGTTAAGCAGCGCAAAGCAGCCGGTCCCGTAAGTGGATTTCATCATCCCCGCGCTGAAGCAGGCCTGACCAACCGTTGCTGCCTGCTGGTCGCCCGCGACGCCGAGGATCGGGATCTCGCGCCCGAAGAGGTCGGGGCGGGTCATGCCGAAAGGGGCGGCGCAGTCCTTCACCTCGGGCAGGAGGGACATCGGGATGTCGAGAAGCTTGCAGATATCTGCGTCCCACTGACCCTTTGCGATGTTGTAGATCAGGGTGCGGGAGGCGTTGGTGGCGTCGGTGGCGTGCACCTTCCCGCCGGTGAGGTTCCAGATCAGCCAGGTGTCGACGGTGCCGAAGGCGAGGTCTCCGGCCTTGGCCTTCGCGCGGGCGCCTTCGACGTGGTCGAGGAGCCACTTCACTTTTGTCCCCGAAAAGTACGGGTCGAGGAGGAGTCCGGTTTTGGCGGTGATCATCGGCTCGTGCCCGGCGGCTTTCAGGGCGGCGCAGGTGTCGGCGGTCCTTCGGTCCTGCCAGACGATGGCGGGGTGGATCGGCTGGCCGGTCTTGCGGTCCCAGATCAGGGTCGTCTCGCGCTGGTTGGTGATGCCGATGGCGGCGATTTCGGTGGCCTTAACCCCGGCCTTCTCGATGGCTGCCCGGGCGGTTCCGGCGACGGTGGACCAGAGATCGGCGGGGTCGTGTTCCACCCATCCGGGGTGGGGGTAGTGTTGCGGGAACTCTTCCTGAGCCGACGCGACGGGCCTCAGAGCCGCATCGAACAGGATCGCGCGGGAAGAGGTGGTGCCCTGGTCGATGGCGAGGATATGGGTCATCTGGAGCGGCCTGCAAGAAGGGTGTCCACAGTGGACAAAAGACGATGTCATAGTGATTTCAGTGGGCTGGTCGCGAGCATTCAGGATTTGTTAAGGGGTGCTGCCGATGAGGTGAGGTGCAGCAAAGACAGTGGGCACATTCGGTGTTCCGTCGTTTTCCGTCGCATGGCGCGGGAAGGTCGGCACGTCCGGCGGGATAATCGTGTCCGTCCGGGCGACGTCAAGGAAGATGTGCTTGGACAGCGTGGGATCGATGGAGAACCAGCAGGGATTGTCAAACGTGCCGGCATAGACGCCGATGACATCGGGAAATCGTTCGAACGAAAGCCACAGCTTCGTCCCGCAGTCGCGACAGAAATGGATGTGCACGATCTTGCCCGAGCCTTCCGACCGATGACCATAGACGGCGGCATCCCCGGACAGCACGGTCAGCGCGTCACCGTCAAATATCGGTTCCACCATGTAAGCCGATCCGGTCGCACGCTGACAAAACCGGCAATGACAAACAGTGACCCGCGTTGGTGGACGGGTCGTCGCGAACCGAACGTTGCCACAAAGGCAGCCACCCTGCTGCTGGATCATGGTCTGCCTCCTGTCGTCGATGCGACCTGCGGTCGAGCCCTGATCTTCGGGCAATCTTCAGGTTCTCAAGGGAAACGGGCGGGGTCTGCACCCCGCCCGCCTTCAGTCTTACTTCGACCAGGACTTGATCAGCTCGTCGTAGCTGATCGTCTCGCCCTGGGGCTTTTCGTTCTCAAGCTTGGCAACCGGAGCGCCCGGTGCGTCAAGCCAGACCTGGGCATCCATCACTTCGCCCATCTTCGGGCCGATGTCGCCCTGAACGCCGGACTTCTCGATCCGCTCCAGCACTTTTTCCTGCTCGGAGCAGAGGGCATCCAGCGCTTCCTGCGGGGTCTTGTCGCCCGACATGGCATCGCCGATGTTCTGCCACCACAGCTGCGCCATCTTCGGATAGTCCGGGATGTTGGTGCCGGTGGGCGACCACTGCACCCGGGCGGGCGAGCGGTAGAACTCGATCAGACCACCCAGTTTGGGGGCCCGGTCGGTGAAGTGCTGGCTGTCGATGGTGGACTGACGGATGAAGGTCAGGCCGACATCGGACTTCTTCAGGTCGACGGTCTTCGACACCACGAACTGCGCGTACAGCCATGCGGCCTGCGCGCGGTCAACCGGGGTGCTGTTCATCAGCGTCCACGAACCGGCGTCCTGGTAGCCGATCTTCTGGCCGTTCTGCCAGTAGACCCCGTGCGGCGAGGGAGCCATGCGCCACTTGGGCGTGCCGTCCTCGTTCATCACGGGCGTTCCGGGTGCGACCGAAGCCGCAGTGAACGCGGTGTACCAGAACATCTGCTGGGCAATCGCACCCTGTGCGGGAACCGGGCCGGCTTCACCGAAGGTCATGCCCATGGCTTCGGGCGGCGAGTACTTTTGCAGCCACTCGATTGCCTTGGTCACGGCATAGACTGCCGCCGCGTCGTTGGTCGCACCACCACGGGTCACGCAAGACCCGACAGGCCGCGAGTTTTCGTCAACGCGGACGCCCCATTCGTCGACCGGCAGGCCGTTCGGTTCGCCCACGTCGCCCATACCGGCCATGGACATCCACGCATCG
>JANMGI010000722.1:0-4976 GCA_031374565.1 Paracoccaceae bacterium
GCCATTGAGTAGGCTTTCAAGCGCATAACTTGAGTTCATGCCGATTACAAATCCATCAACAGCCTTCTCGGATCCTCCAGCGCCTCCTTGACCCGCACAAGGAATGTCACAGCACCTTTGCCGTCCACGACGCGGTGGTCATACGACAGCGCAAGATACATCATCGGACGGATCACGATCTGGCCGCCGACCACGACTGGCCGGTCCTGAATCTTGTGCATCCCAAGGATCCCTGATTGCGGCGGGTTCAGGATGGGCGAGGACATGAGCGAGCCGTAGACCCCGCCGTTCGAGATGGTGAAGGTGCCGCCCTGCATGTCGGCCATGCTCAGTTTGCCGTCGCGCGCCTTGATCCCGAGTTCGGCGATGCCCTTTTCGATCTGGGCGAAACCCATCTCGTCGGCGTTGCGCAGGACCGGGACGACAAGGCCGGTGGGGGTGCCGACCGCGACGCCCATATGGACGTAGTTTTTGTAGACGACCTCGTCCCCGTCGATTTCGGCGTTGACGTCTGGGACTTCTTTGAGCGCGTGGACGCAGGCCTTGGTAAAGAAGGACATGAAGCCCAGCTTGACCTTGTGCTTTTTCTCGAACAGTTCCTTGTATTCGTTGCGCAATTCCATGATCGCGGACATGTCCACCTCGTTATAGGTGGTCAGCATGGCGGCGGTGTTCTGCGCTTCTTTGAGCCGCCTTGCGATGGTCTGGCGCAGGCGGGTCATCCTGACCCGTTCCTCGCGCGCCGCATCGGCCACGGCGACAGGGGCGCGGGATGCTGGGGCGGGGGCGGGTGCAGCGGCCGGTTTTGGGGCAGCCAAGGCGGCCAACACGTCCTCTTTCATCACGCGGCCATCCTTGCCGCTGGCGGTGACGGCGTCGCGGGCGAGGTTGTTTTCCGTCATCAGTTTTTGCGCTGACGGTGCGTCGGCAGGATCGCGCAATTTGGTCACTTCCGGGCCAGCAGGAACGGCGGCGGGTTTGGGATCAGCTTCGGCAACCGTCTTTGGTGCGGGCGTCGGTGCAGCGACCGCCCCTTCGCTGATCTGCGCCAGCAGCGCGTTGACGCCCACGGTTGTCCCTTCGGCGGCGACGATTTCGGACAGGGTTCCGGCGACGGGGGACGGCACTTCGACGGTCACCTTGTCGGTTTCCAGCTCGCACAGCATTTCGTCAACAGCCACGGCGTCGCCCGGTTTCTTGAACCATGTGGCGACCGTCGCCTCGGTGACGCTTTCGCCCAAGGTCGGGACGCGGATTTCAATGCTCATGTCAGTTTCCATTCGTCGTGAGGGCGTCGTTCACGAGCGCCTGTTGTTGTGCCTTGTGCTGGCTGGCCAGACCCGTGGCAGGCGAGGCAGAGGCGGCGCGACCGGTATAGACCGCCCGTTTGTGCACAGCCTTGGTCCGCGACAACACCCATTCGAGGTTCGGTTCGATAAAGGACCAGGCCCCCTGATTCTTGGGTTCTTCCTGACACCAGACCATGCGGGCCTGCGGGAACCGTTGCAGTTCCTTGACCAAGGACAGCGCCGGGAACGGGTAGAATTGTTCGATCCGCAGGATGTACGCGTCGGTCAGGCCGCGCGCATCGCGTTCTTCCAAGAGGTCGAAATACACCTTGCCCGAACACATGATGACGCGCTTGATCTGGTCGTCCGGCAGCAGGGCGGTGGTCGAATTGCCGTGCTGCGCATCGTCCCACAGCACGCGGTGGAACGACGATCCGGTGGTGAATTCGGACGCCTTCGACACCGCCAGTTTATGCCGCAACAGCGATTTAGGCGTCATCAGGATCAGCGGTTTGCGAAAACTGCGATGCAACTGGCGGCGCAGGATGTGGAAATAGTTGGCGGGCGTGGTGCAGTTGGCGACGATCCAGTTATCCTCGGCGCTGAGCTGGAGGAAACGTTCAAGGCGGGCAGAGGAGTGTTCCGGGCCCTGGCCTTCGTAGCCATGCGGCAGCAGCATCACGAGGCCCGACATCCGCAGCCATTTCGATTCGCCCGAGTTGATGAACTGGTCGATCATGATCTGCGCGCCGTTGGCAAAGTCGCCGAACTGGGCTTCCCACAGGGTCAGCGCGTTCGGTTCGGCGAGGGAGTAGCCGTATTCGAACCCAAGGACGGCGTATTCCGAGAGCATCGAGTCGATGACCTCATACCGTGCTTGCCCCGGACGAATGTGGTTCAGCGGGTAGTGGCGTTCTTCGGTGGTCTGGTCGACCCAGCCGGAATGGCGCTGGCTGAAGGTTCCGCGCATGCAGTCCTGGCCCGACAGCCGGACCGCGAAGCCTTCGGTCTGCAAGGAGCCGAAGGCCAAAGCTTCCGCCGTGGCCCAGTCGAAACCGGCCCCTTTGGCGAACATTTCTTTCTTTGCGTCCAGTTGGCGGATGACGGTCTTGTGCATGTCAAAGCCGTCGGGGATGCGAGTCAGGGCGGCGCCAACCTCGGCCAGGGTGTCAGCCTTGATCCAGGTTTCGCCGCGCTGGTAGTTGTTCAGGTCCTTGGTGGCCATGTTCTTCCAGCGGCCATCGAGCCAGTCGGCCTTGTTCGGCAGGAAGGCTTTTCCAGCCTCGAACTCTTCGTTCAGGCGGGCCTGGAAGGCGGCTTTCATATCCTCGATCTCGCCTTCGGGGATCAGACCGTCGGCAACGAGGCGGTCGGTGTAAAGCTGAAGCGTGGTCTTCTGGCGCTTGATGCGGGCATACATCGCCGGGTTGGTGAACATCGGCTCGTCGCCTTCATTGTGACCGAAGCGGCGGTAGCAGAAGATGTCCAAGACCACGTCCTTGTGGAACTTCTGGCGAAATTCGGTCGCCACTTTGGCCGCATGGACCACGGCTTCGGGGTCGTCACCGTTGACGTGGAAAATCGGGGCTTCGACGATCAGGGCGATGTCGGTCGGGTAGGGCGAGGTGCGGCTGAAGGCGGGGGCGGTGGTAAAGCCGATCTGGTTGTTGACGATGATGTGGATGCAGCCGCCGGTGCGGTGGCCCTTGATGCCCGACAGCTGCAGGCATTCGGCCACGACGCCCTGACCGGCAAAGGCCGCATCGCCGTGCAGAAGGATCGGCAGGCTGGCGATGCGGTCGGTGGTGTCGTTCAGCTGGTCCTGCTTGGCGCGCACCTTGCCCAGGACCACGGGGTTCACGGCTTCGAGGTGCGAGGGGTTCGCGGTCAGGGAAAGGTGGACCTTGTTGCCGTCGAATTCGAGGTCGGACGAAGCGCCAAGGTGGTACTTCACGTCGCCCGAGCCATCCACATCCTCGGGCTTGTAGGAGCCGCCCTGGAATTCGTGGAAGATCGCGCGGTAGGGCTTCATCATCACGTTGGCGAGGACCGACAACCGGCCCCGGTGCGGCATCCCGATGATCACGTCCTGGACGCCAAGCGCGCCACCGCGCTTGATGATCGCCTCCATCGCCGGGATCAGGCTTTCGCCGCCATCCAGCCCGAAGCGCTTGGTGCCCATGTATTTGACGTGAAGGAACTTCTCATAGCCCTCGGCTTCGACAAGCTTGTTCAGGATCGCCTTGCGCCCCTCTCGCGTGAACTGGATTTCCTTACCGTAACCTTCGATCCGTTCCTTCAGCCAGGCGGCCTGTTCGGGGTCCGAGATGTGCATGTACTGCAGCGCGAATGTGCCGCAGTAGGTGCGCTTCACGATGTCGATGATCTCCCGCATGCTGGCATGGGTCAGGCCCAACACGTTGTCGATGAAGATCGGGCGGTCCATGTCGGCTTCGGTGAAGCCGTAGGAGGTGGGCTCAAGCTCGGGGTGGTTGCCACGTTCGATCAAGCCGAGGGGATCAAGGTCGGCGGCAAGGTGGCCACGGATGCGGTAGGCGCGGATGATCATCAGGGCGCGGATGCTGTCAAGGACGGCGCGCTGGATCTGGTCGTCGGAGAGCGGGACGCCCTGTTCGGCAGCTTTGGCGATGATCTTTTCGCCCGCGGCCTTCGCCTCCTTCGCCGGGGGCGGGGCGGCCCATTCCCCGGTCAGGGCGGCGGTCAGGTCGTCCACCGGCTGCGGCGGCCAGTCGGTGCGGGCCCAGCTGGGGCCTTGGGCCGCGCGTTTGGCGTCAAGCTCACTGTCGCCAAGGGCGCGGAAGAACTCGGCCCAGGCGGCGTCGACACTGTTCGGGTCGGCAGCGTGGCGGGCGGCCAGTTGATCGACATAATCGGCATTGGCACCGTCCAGGAAGGACGATGCGTGAAACTGGGCGGTGGGGGACTGATCGGTCATTTGCCTTATCCCTTGAGGTGAGAGGCGGTGTTGCAGGTGAGGGTGTGGCGCAGGTCTGTCATGGCGTCACAACCAGAGTGAGGGCGCGAACCGCCGGGTCATGCGGCGGACGAAGTTCTTGAGCCGTGAGGGCAGATCATTGTAATCCTTGTTGGATTCCGCTCCGACGCCGATCATTACCGGCTGGACTTTGAAGCGCGGCACGATGGCTTCGCCACGCTTCCAGGCGTCGAGGTAGATTGGGAAGAGCGCCTCTTCGACGACGAAGACATGGCCCGGCGTGCCGACGATCTGGCGCTGGTCAAGAATGTGCCTGCGGTAGCCTTCGGGGGTGAAGCCGATAATCCGGGTGTCGGCCCATTTGTCCATTCCCATGCCGCGTAAGGAGCGCGGGACGAGGCGGAGGTCGATGTAGAGGTCAAACCTTGCCGGGGCAGTGCGGATCAGGGCGGCGATGTTCTGGATGATCAGGCGGCCGGTGATCTTCCAGTAGCGGGTGGTTTCCGGCTGGCCCTTGATGGCTTCGGTATAGGCTTTGTCCATCAGGGTGAGCTCGGCATGGCCCTTGCCGTAGTCGGGCGGACAGTCGGACAGGGCCTGGACGAATTCTACCGGGACCTCGTTGGGGTTTTCGATGCGGGCGATGGTTTCCAGGCTGGACAGATCGGCATCGGAGTTTTCGCAGAAAAGGATGCCATCGATGACTCCTTTCCCGAGGCCAAGGTAGAACC
>JANMGI010000759.1:0-17176 GCA_031374565.1 Paracoccaceae bacterium
CGCAGAAAAAGTCCCCAAGGTCCGCAGCCGAGCGCCCGTGCGACCTCATACGCCCGGCCGGACTGCTCGCGGTAGGCGGCGCGGGCCAGAAGGTAGACGTAAGGGTAAAGCGCGAAGGACAGCACCAGGATCGCCATCGGCAAGGATCGCGTTTCGGGGAACCAATAGTCGCGCGCCGAAGTCCAGCCAAAGGTGGTCCGCAGCCCGGACTGGACGGGGCCCGCATAATCCAGCAGGTCAACCAGCGCATAAGCCCCGACATAGGCCGGGATCGCCATCGGAAAGAGCAGCGCCTGCGACAGCCAGTTCCGGCCGGGAAACCGGTATTGGCTGACCAGCCAGGCGGCCCCGGTCCCCATGCCCGCAGTCAGCACCGCGACGCCGGCCATCAGCAAAAGCGTTGTGCCAAGATAGCGCGGCAACACGGTTGCCATCAGGTGCGGCCAGATGTTTTCGGTCGGGTTGAAGGCAATCCAGATGATCGACAGGATTGGCGCCAGCACCACCGCGGCGATCAGCACCGCGCCGATGGTCCAGAGGTCAGGCCGGGGCCAGGAACGGGGCCAAAGACGGCGTTTCGGCAGTTGAGTTAAACGGTCGGACATTGTAGCGCTGGGGTTACAGGAAAGCGGTTTAACTGTCCAGAAAAGCCCGTATAGTCGCGCCGCCGGGTGGCACTTGCCCGTGCCCAAGAAGTCAGGCCCGATGCGCATCGTCTACCACCTGGGTGCCCACTGCACCGATGAGGACCGCTTGGTCCGCTGCCTGTTGAAGAACCGGGCGATACTGGCGGAACAGGGCATCGTGGTGCCCTCGCCCACCCGCTACCGCAAGCTTCTGCGCGATACCGCCACCCAGTTGCGCGGTGCGGCCGCGTCGCAGGATACCGAAGCGATGATTCTGGACCAGATCATGGACGAGGCCTCTGCCGAGCGGCTGATCCTGTCCTGGACCAGCTTCCTGAGTTTTCCAGCCTACGCCGTCGGCGACACGCTCTATGCCGGTGGGGGCGACAGGTTGCGGTCCTATACCCAGATTTTCCCCGACATCGAGGCCGAGTTTCACCTGGCGATTCGCAACCCAGCGACCTTCCTTCCCGACCTGCGCGGGCGGGCACAAGGCAAGGGCCATGACGACATCCTGGAAGGGATCGACGCCACCGGTTTGCGCTGGTCGGACACGATCCTAAGCATCAAGGATGCCAATCCCGGCGTTCCCGTGACCGTCTGGTGCGACGAAGACACTCCGCTGATCTGGCCCGAGGTGCTTCAGGTCGTGGCCGGGCATGATCTTTCATCCCCACTGGAAGACAGTGACGAACTTCTGGCGCTGTTGCTGACAGAAGCGGGTCTGGCCCGCTACCATGCCTATTGCCAGGAACATCCGCCGCAATCGGTGTCGCACCGGCGGCGGATCGTGACGGCCTTCCTGGAAAAATTCGGCAAACCCGAGGCCCTGTCGTCCAGCGTCAACGTCCCCGGATGGACCGAAGATCTGGTTGACGACCTGACCCAGACCTATCTTCTGGACATCGAGCGCATCACGCGGATCCCCGGCGTCACGCTGATCGAACCCTGATCAGATCATTCCCAGCGCGGTCTTGTAAAGCTCCAGAACAGCTTCTTCCTCGGCGATCTCGTCGGGCTTGCGTTTGCGCAGCGCTACGACCTTGCGCATCACCTTGGTGTCGTAGCCCCGGCCCTTAGCTTCGGCCATCAGCTCTTTCTGCTGTTCGGCAACGTCGTTCTTTTCGGCCTCCAGCTGCTCGAAGCGTTCGATGAACTGGCGCAGCTCGTCGGCGGTGACGGCATAGGGATCGTTCGCGTCGGCCATGGCGGTCCTCTGGGTCAGGTTTGGTTGCGGCGTTCCTACTCTGCCGCAGGGTCCGGGTTCAAGCCGGGATCTAACCTTGGGCCGCGGATTGCTTGCAGGAGGCGGCAAGACCGGCTAGCTGGAGCCGGGTCTAGGAAACGGGGACGTCAGGGATGCAGGGGTTGATCTGGGCAGGTGCTGCACTGACGCTGGTCGGGCTGATCGGGCTTGGCTATTGCATCCTGCGCGCTTCGCGGGCGAAACGCGCAGGGCTGGACGATGTCGCGATGCGGGCCGAGCTGCAGCGAGTGGTGGCGATCAATCTGGGCGCCGTGGGGCTGTCGGCGCTGGGCCTTGCCTCGGTCGTCGCGGGAATTCTGCTGGGCTGACGCCCGGGTCAGCCGTTCAGATCGGCAATGCCACGCCCATCCCGGATCAACCGGTCGATCAGCGGTGCCGGCCTCCACAGCGCAGCCTCGGCCCCCCAAAGGCGCAGATCGTGGCGCAGGACCATCAGCCCACGCACGGCTGCCTGATTCATCGGCCCACCCCGCCAGCGCGGAAAGTGATAGCCCGCAACCATCAGGCAATCGATGTCCGACGGCCTGCGCGCAAGACCTTCTTCCCGTAGCCGCGCGCCTTCGTTTGCAAGGGCCGCAAGCCAGCGGTTCAGGATTTCGACCCCTGGCATCGCGCGCAGAACCTTTGGCACCTCGAGCGACACCGGGTCGGGCGCGCGCCCCCCGAAGTCGGTCAGCACAGCGACAATCTGGCGACGCGGCACCCCCCGCGCTACCATCCAGGCAATCGCCGTGTGCCCGGCATCGGTCATCCGGGCACCCACCACGGTGCTGGACCCGACAAGGATCGGCGACAACCCCATCCGCCGCAAGCCCGACAACGCCGTGGCGCGGGCAAGGGGCAGCTTGTCCGCAGGCAACGTCAGCTCGCAAACCCGGCCAATCGGCGCAAGTGCCAGACCCATCTCGTCTTCATGGCCGTGCAGGACCAAGTGCGCAGCACCCGGCAGGTCACCCAGGCTGTCCGCAGTCATCAGCGTCCGGTCGCTGATGACAAACGGCACCGAGGCAATCTGCCGGCTGTCTTCGGCCGCCGAAACGCCGCCCCGCATCAGCCACCGCCATTTGCCAGGCCGTGGCGTCCGCCTTCGAACGGTTCAGCAAGCCACCAATCGCCAAAGCTCCGGCAAGCCGGGCTGCCGCTGCGACCGGATCGCCCTCGGTAAGGCCGTCGATAAGTCCGAATTCCAGTGCCTTGGGTGGAGCAATCGTCTTGCCGGACAAAAGCAGCCCGAGCGCGGCCTTCGCGCCGACCAGACCTGCCAGCCGCAGCGACGTGCCGCCTTGCGGACCAAGGCCCAGCGTCATATCGGCAAAACCGATGCGCAGGCCCGGGTCGGCCAGCCGCGCCCGTGCAACAAGAGCCAGGTCCGCGCCAGGCCCGGTCACCAGCCCCTGCAACACGGCGACAACGGGTGCGAGACTTTCGGCAACCACCCGGCACAGGGCCGAGAGGTCGGGGGGGGCCGGGGTCGGGGTCAATCGGAAGGTGGTCGGAAAAATGCGCGCCCTCTGCCGCAAGCACGATCCCCCGGCACCCCGCACCTTGTCGGGCAATCGCAGTCAGCAGAGCGGCCCGGATGCCTGGGGTCAGTTCATTGACCGGAGGATTTGCCAAAGTCAGGATCAGGATCCCGTCGCGCAGCGCAATCTTCAGACCGTCCGCGGACATTCCCATTCCCTTGTCAGGATTTGGGCCGAGTAAGAAACAACCGCTTGCAGGTTAAAAGCCTGCGTCGCGGGGACTGGCGACTTGGCCCCTGTCAACGGCGCTTTCGCTTTGCGCCCAAGCTGGCTATGGTCACCGAAATTTCAGTTCCGCGCCTGACCGGCGCACGCCAGTGGAGAGACCGATGGACATCCGCGCGATCACCCCAGACTATGCCGTTTCGCCGCAGATCGAGCCCGGCGATCTGCCCGCGATCAAGGCGGCAGGTTATGTCACGGTGATCGACAACCGCCCGGATGGAGAGATCCCGCCGCATCTGCATACCGAAACGATGCGCGTGGCGGCTGAGGCGTTGGGTCTGACGTTCGTGGCGAACCCGGTGATCGGCGGCGGCATGACGATGGACAACGTCACGGCACAAGGAGCTGCTATCACGGCATCGTCCGGGCCGGTCTTTGCCTATTGCGCCAGCGGCAACCGGTCGTCCGTGGTCTGGGCGCTGGCCAACGCGGGCAAGCGTCCGGTGGATGACCTTGTCGGCCTGCCCGCGCGGTTTGGCTATCAGCTTGACCATCTGCGTCCGCAGATCGAGGCGCTCGCGAAAGGCTGACCCCTATCCCGCCGCCCGAAGGTCTGCGGGCAGTGCGTCCGGTGCCGGGTGCGCAAGTGGCCGGACCGCCGTGGGTGCCGTTGTGCGGGACGAGGCAGCCTCGCTTACCTTGCAGGCCCGCATCCCGCGGTTCTGGCCAAGCCGGGCCGTAGCCACATGCCGCCCCTCGACCGTATCCAGAGAGATCGCGTCCAATGACGCCAGGGGCAGAAGCAAGGTCTCACCGATCTGCAGGTCCATGATCTGCCGCAGGGGCAGCGTCAGTCGTCCGATCACCGCATCCAGCCGACAATCGGCCTGCATCACCTGAGCCGAGAGTGCGGCGGTGAACTGCGGCGCCGCAACCTCGTCCAGATCGGGACTGTCGGCCTGGATTTCGCCCCGGCCACGGGCAGGCAGGACCAGAACCACCCGACCCGAACGCGCGGTGCCGCCAAGCGCCACGTCCGCGGACAAGACGCGGTAGAGTTCGTCTTCCAGCATCAGGCCAAGGGGGCGCGCATCTTCCAGATAGCTGGCATAGCGAAAGCCACCCGCCCAGATAAGGTCGGAGTCTTCGGCCAGCACCTCGTCCAGACCGGCAAGCGCCCGGTCGATCACGCCCGCCACCATAGCCGCGTCAATCCGGCTGGCCTTGCGCGGGCTGGGAGCCTGCGCGCCAATCCGGCCCAGCGTCTGCTTTTCGATGAAGGCCGACGTAACCGTCGGGGCCAGCATGATCACCCCAAGCCCCCCCTGCGGCCCATCAAGCAGCGCCAGAAGCGCACGGTCGGGCACACCCTCCAATATCTCGGCCAGGCTTTGCCGGGCTATGGTGAGACTGTTGAATTCAAGGTCGAGCCCCATCGAATCCCGAGTCGCGCGGGCCAGCGCCAGCCGCCAGCCCCGGTCGGCCCCCGGGGCACCTTCCGCCTGCGTCAGGCGGGCATGGTCGATCTTGCGGCGGATCACGTCTGTCATTGCGGCGGTCATGTCGGCCCTGTCCCTCACCGCAACCCTAGCGCAGGCTTCCTTCACAAAGGGTTAAGGACACATGGCTCAGGCCGCCATCCGCTCCAGCCGTAGCGGCACCGTGACGCGGAAGGCAGCCCCACCCTGCCCCGGCAGATAGGCGACCGACCCGCCAAGGTTGGTCATGATCTCTCGGCAGATTGCCAGACCCAGACCTGCGCCCCCGGCCCGGTTGGCGTCGGTAAGGCGGGCGAATTTCTCGAAGATCAGCGTCTGGCTGTCCTTCGGGATGCCTTTGCCGTTGTCGATGAAATCCACGGTGACCCGCCCCGCCTTCTGCCGGACGGCGATGCGCAGTTCGGGGCGGGTGGCATCGCAATATTTCCGGGCGTTCGAGATCAGGTTGATGAACACCTGCGTCAGGCGGTCCGAGTCGGTCTTGAGGTAGATCGTCTCGGACGGCAAATCGCGCACGACCTGAAACGCGCGTTCCGGCCGGGTCGCCCGCGCTGCGGTCAGCGCTGTGTCGATCATGCCTTGCAGGCTTGCCAGCCCCACAGTCAGCTGCACCGCCCCGTTTTCCAGCACCGACAGGTCGAGGAGGTCATCCAGAAGCCGCGTCAGCCGTTTGGCTTCGTCGTGGATGATCCGGCCATAGCGCACGACCTGCGCGTCCGACAGGTCACCTTCGGTCAGGATCTCTGAAAACGCCCGGATCGAGGTCATTGGCGTGCGCAGCTCATGGCTGATCTGGGACAGGAAGGCATCTTTCTGCAAGGAAAGCTGCATCAGCTTTTCGTTCGCCTCACGCAGCGCGCCTGCGGTGCGGGTGAGTTCGGATTCGCGCGCCTCCAGCCGGGCGGAGTATTCCAGGATCTGCGCGGATTCGCTGGCCACCGCCATCAGATCCTCGACCGTGACCGTCGCCCGGCCCACCAGCTGGCTGATCATCGCATGCGCCGTGGCCGCCCCGACCGAGCCGGAAAGGCGGGCTTCCAGACTGTCCAGAAACACAGGCGTCGGGTCGGGCAGGAAGCTCTCTTTGCCCTGGGCTTGGGCAGCGGACTGAAAAAGGTTCAGGGCGGGTTCTTCGCCCAGAATACGCTGCGCCATGCCAAGAAGCGCTTCGGGCTCTGCCCGTCCCCGCGCCCAGTATTGCGGGCCGACAGCGCCTTCAAAAACGTTGACAAAGGCCGCGCCCTGCAAGCGTTCGACAGGGCCGGGGAAGGTGCAAAGCGAGCCGAGACAGAAGGCAAGCACGTTCAGTGCCATCGACCAGAACAGCGCATGGATGATCGGGTCCATCGCATCGGTGCCGAAGAGGGCATGCGGGCGCAACCAGGCCTGTCCGAAGAGGCCGTTCGAAAAGACCGCTTCCGGCAGGGCTGCTCCGGGGCCGAAGGACGGCAGGAACGAGGTGTAGGCCCAAACCACAAGCCCGGTGATCAGCCCCAGGATCGCGCCAGTCCGCGTCGCCCCGCGCCAGAAGATACCGCCCAGAAGCGCTGGCAGCACCTGCGCGACCCCCAGAAACGCGATCAGCCCGATGGACGCCAATGCCGCCGAACCGCCCGAAAGGTGATAGTAGCCATACCCCAGCGCCAGAACCAGGGCGATGGCCAGCCGCCGCGCCATCAGCACGACCGAGCGCAGATCGTCAGCCGCCGCCGCCCCCGGCCGCAGCCGCAGCCACAGCGGGATCATCACGTGGTTTGAGATCATCGTGGCCAGCGCGATGGATTCCACGATGACCATCGAAGTGGCCGAAGAGAACCCCCCCAGAAACGCCAGCATCGCCAGTGCCGCTTGCCCTTCGGCGAGGGGCAGGGTCAGGACGAACATGTCGGGGTTTGCGCCGGCTGGCATCCGCTCCAGCCCGACTACGGCGATGGGGACGATGAAAAGGCTCATTCCGAAAAGGTAGAGCGGGAAGGCCCAGCTGGCGCGGGCAAGATGGCCCTCGTCCTCGTTTTCCACGACCAGGACCTGGAACATCCGCGGCAAGCAGATCACTGCGGCAGCCGACAGGAAGATAAGCCCGGTCCAGCGCCCCGGCTGAACCTGCCAGGCCGACAGGTCCGCAGCGTCAATCTTGGCGATCACGTCGCTGACGCCGCCAGCAATGCCCCAGACGACGAAACTGCCCACCGCCAGCAAGGCCACCAGCTTCACCACCGCCTCGACGGCGATTGCGGTGACAATGCCGTGGTGTTGCTCACGCGCGTCCAGGTTCCGCGTGCCGAAGAGGATGGTGAACAGCGCCAACCCCACTGCCACCCAGACCGCGATCTGACCGGGATCCAGCGGGCGCGAGCCATCGGGCGCGGCATTGGCAAAGACACCGAACGACAACACGACCGACTGCAACTGAAGCGCGATGTATGGCGTCGCCGCGACCACGGCCAACACCGTGACGATCACCCCCAGGATGTTCGACTTGCCGTAGCGCGAAGAGATCAGGTCGGCGATCGAGGTGACGTTGTGCTGCCGCCCGATCCTGACCAGCTTGCGCAAAAGCCACCACCAGCCGACGAAAACCAGTGTCGGGCCGAAGTAGATCGTCAGAAACTCAAGGCCCGACCGCGCAGCGTATCCGACCGCGCCATAAAAGGTCCAGGCGGTGCAGTAGATCGACAACGACAGCGTATAGACCAAGGGAGAGCGCAACCAGCCCAGCCGCCCGCGCGCCGCGCGCCGTTCGACCAGAAAGGCGACGGTGAAAAGGAAGGCCACATACAGAAAACAGGCCAGGACCAGCAGGTTGAACGGCACCTCAGTCTTCCTCCTCGCTCCCGCCGTCCCCGCCGCGCAGACCGGGAGCAAAGGCTGCGGCCAGCGCGATCAGCACCAGCCAGACCGAGAAGAAGTAGATGACATCGCCCGAGGTCAGCGACATCTGCGCGTCCGGCGCCCAGAGCAACGGAAGCAGCAACAGGAACAGGCCAAGCACCGGCAGAAGCCGCGCCGCATCGCGCAGGCGGCGGCGGCGGTAGGGCGCGCGGGCCAGAAACAGCGGGCGCTTCGGTCGTCTCATGCGCGCGCAAGCCCAGGGTCAAGCATGGCACGGACCTCGGCCAGAATCTCGGCGTTGGAAAACGGTTTGGTCATGAACCGGTCGGCCCCCGCGCGTGTCGCCATCTCGCGGTCGCGGCCACGAGCGGTCAGCATCATTACCGGCAGGTCGCGGCTGGCAGGGTTGGCCCGGATTGCTGTCAGGATCTCCAGCCCCGACATGCCGGGAAGCATGTGATCAAGGATCACCAAGTCGGGCGGGTCTTGCTGCAAGAGCGCCAGCGCCATCTGCCCCTCGGCCGCGTGGCTGACGCGCAGGCCGTCACGGGACAAGAGGAAGCGGATCGCCTCGGCGATGTTCGGTTCGTCCTCGATCAGAAGGACATGCGATGCCACTGGTTCCCCCCGGACGGTCGCAAACCGCCCCCTCCCACTATCGGCGGAAAGTGGGGCACCTGTCAAAGCCTTGCCCGTCCGCTCGTCGATGTCTTCGACACTGCACGTTAGGCGCACTCCCCGCGAGGCGTAGACGAGGTCACACGAGGAGCCGCCCCTCAACCCGCCCCTTCGGCCGCAAGGATCGACGGTTCTCGCCGCGCCGGACACTCGCCGTGCGCGCAAACCCGGCAGCTTGACCCGATGCGCAGCACCGGCCCGGTCCCATCGTCGGGCAGGATCAACATCGACGCTTCGCGCAGTTCGGGCCCGCGCAGGCCCTGCGGATGCCGGGTTTCGGCCCAGGCGATCACCCGATGCCGCCTGTCGCTTTGTCCGGCCACATGCACCCGTGCCTCGAAAGGCTGCATCGGTCGCCCCAGGGCTGCGTAAAGCGGCCAGAGCGGACAGGCCGAGCCAAAACGCGGCAAGGGAAATCCGGTCGCGGGCTTGCGAAACGTCAACGTACCCGAGCTGTCGCAACTGACCAGACCGGCCTGCACCCCCGCCGTTCCCGCCAACCGCCGCATCACGACCAGGGGCGAGGCTTTAAGCCGTTCGGCCAGTGCCAGCGGGTCGGGACCGATCTCGTTCAAGGCCGCGGTAAAGTTGGCTTCCGGGACCAGCGCGGCATCAGCCTGCGCCCGTGCGACATGGCTGCGCGCCAGACTGCGCGCCGCGCTGGAGGCAAGGCTCGCCACATCCTCCTCCAGCCCGGCCGCCAGATCAGCCTCGGGGATCACCCAGGACCGGCCCCGCAGCCAGTCCTCCACTTCTTCCTGAGGGGCTGCGATCCCCTGCTCGTCGATTCCCTGCCCCGCGTCCAGAAAGCCGACCAGGGCTTCGGCCCCTGCCACCAGCCGTTCGCTGTCCTGATGCAGGTTCAAATGAAACCGCCGGGCCCAGTCCGGCTCCAGATCCGGGGTCTCGGCCAGGATTGCCGCCGTGGCCCGCACGGCGGACAACGAGGACAGAAGTTCGTGCAGCGACTGCGACAGATGCGGGTCATGCGTCATCCGGTCGTTCATCGCTTCGACCGCCCGTTCCAGCGCCCGCCCGCGCGCATCCAGCGCCGCAAGCAAAGTGGCCCAGCCGGGGAAGCGGTCCGCGAAATCTTCGGCCCGCTCGACCTCCACGCCCTGCGCGTCCCCGCGCGCCGCTGCGGCCCGCAAATCCTCGACCAAGGCCGCATCCTTGCCCTCGGCCAGTGCCGACCGGTCAATGGCCAGAGCGTCGGCCAGCCGCTCCATCACTTCTGGCGTCACCTTGCGACGATTGTGTTCGATAAGATTGAGATAGGACGCCGAAATCCCCGCTTGCATCGCAACTTCGGCCTGCCGCAATCCCGCCGCCAGACGACGTTCGCGCAGCTTGGTTCCGGTAAGGGCGGACAGCGGCATCGGGCACTCCTGCCCCAATGGTTTACAAGAGTTGTGAAGCTTTACAAACCTGCAAATGAAAAGCGCCGCCCCCAAGGGACGGCGCCTTCATTGCCTTGCGCGCTGATCAGGGTGCCAGCGCCTTGTCGGTGATGATCGAAGTCCAGGCCCCTTCCGGCGCCTTGGTGATCACAGGGTCCGACCCGCCCGCCATCAGCGTGGCCACGGTCTTCTCGGCAGCTGCCACATCGAGGGCACCATTCGAGCCCGCCGTCAGTTTGGCCACTTCGCCCATCATCCGCTTCTGGTGGACTTCGGTCTGCGCGCCGGTCTGGTCGTTTTCCAGCACGATCATCGCCGCCTCGTCGCTGTTGGCTTCGGCGTATTTCCAGCCCTTCATCGACGCACGGACGAACTTGACCATCGTCTCCTGGAAGGCCGGGTCAGCCAGCCGGTCCTCAAGCACGTAAAGCCCGTCTTCCAACGTGGCCACACCCATGTCCTGATACTTGAAGGTCACCAGTTCCTCGGGCTTGATCCCCGCATCGATCACCTGCCAGTACTCGTTGTAGGTCATCGTGCTGATGCAGGCCGCCTGCTTTTGCAGCAAGGGGTCGACGTTGAACCCCTGCTTCAGCACCGTGACGCCACCCGCCGAGCCATCGGTCTTCAGCCCAAGCTGCGACATCCAGGACAGGAACGGATATTCGTTGCCATAAAACCAGACGCCCAGGGTCTTGTCGGCGAAATCCTTCGGCTCCTTGATGCCCGTGTCCGCAAGGCAGGTCAGCATCATGCCAGACGACGCGAACGGCTGCGCAATGTTGACAAGTGCCAGACCCTTTTCGCGCGCAGCCAGGGCCGAGGGCATCCAGTCGATGACCACATCCGCCCCACCGCCGGCAATCACCTGCGTCGGCGCGATGTCCGGCCCGCCGGGAAGAATGGTGACGTTCAGTCCCTCTTCTTCATAAAAGCCCTTGGCCTTCGCCACATAGTAGCCCGCGAACTGCGCCTGCGTGACCCATTTCAGTTGCAGCTTCACATCCTCGGCCTGGGCGCCCGTGGCCAGTGCTGCCAGGAACGCCGCCGTGATCAGTTTTTTCATCGTCTTCTCCCGTGTTGTGGCCCTTCGCGGGCCTTTGGTTAATGTCTTTGCGAAGGGTGCCAGAACGTCACCCACCGTTCGATCAACGAAACCAGCCCGTACAGGGCCGACCCCGCCAATGCCGCCACCGCAATCTCGGCCCAGACCATATCAAGTCCAAGCCGCCCCACCTCGGTCGAGATGCGGAACCCCATGCCGTAGACCGGACTGCCGAAAAACTCGGCAACAATCGCCCCGATCAGGGCCAGAGTCGATGCAATTTTAAGCCCGTTGAAGAGGAAGGGCATCGCCGCGGGCAGGCGCAGTTTCAGCAGCGTCTGCCAGTAGGACGCCCCCCAGGTCGCCATCAGATCGCGCTGCATCCGCTCCGACGCCTGCAATCCCGCGACAAGGTTCACCAGGATCGGGAAGAACACCATCACGACGACGACGGCGGCCTTGGACTGCCAGTCAAACCCGAACCACATCACCAGAATGGGCGCGAGGCCCACAATCGGCAGAGCGGCCACGAAGTTGCCGACCGGCAGAAGGCCCCGTTGCAGGAAGGGCGAACGGTCAATTGCAATCGCCACCACGAAGGCCGCCCCCGCGCCGATCAGAAAGCCGGGAATCGCGCCTTTCAGGATGGTCTGGAAGAAGTCCTGCCAAAGGATCGGCAGCGACACCGCAATCTTCGCCGCAATGACGCTTGGTGCGGGCAAGATGACGGGCGAGACGTTCATGCCCCTGACAAGCCCCTCCCACAGCACCAGTACTGTGGCGCCAAAGATCAACGGCACCAGAAGCTTGCCAAGCCTTGTCCGCGACGCTGCACGTCCCGCCAGCCAGATGTTCAGCGCCCAGGCGGCCAACCAGACTGCGAGGGCGAGTCCAATGGCAGTCATGCCGGGACCCCCATTCGCTTGCGCGCGAACCGCTCGACGAACCCAACGGCCACGATGAGCAGCCCCGCCAATATCGCCGCCGCGAACAGGCTGGCCCACATGATCAACGGCTCACCGAACTGCGACCCGATCAGCATCCGCGCGCCGAGGCCCTCAATGGCACCGGTCGGCAATTCGCCCACGATGGTCCCCACAAGACTAGCCGCAACCGCCACCTTAAGTGAGGCGAAGAAATAGGGTGCCGAGGCGGGCAGCCGCAGCTTGAGGAACGTCGCCCATTCGCCCGCCCCGTAGGTCTTGAGAAGGTCGAGCTGCATCTGGTCCGGGCTTCGCAGCCCCTTCACCATGCTCACCAGCACCGGGAAAAACGACAGATACGCCGCGATGATCGCCTTCGGCAGGTCGCGCCCGGTCAGGCCCAACTGGCTGGAAACCACGATGATCATCGGCGCGAGCGCGACAATCGGAATGGTTTGACTGATCACCGCCCAGGGCATCACGCTCATGTCCACCACCCGGAACCGGACGATGCACATTGCCAAGAGCACCCCGAACGCGATCCCGAGGCCAAACCCCATCATCGTGCCCTTGAAGGTCACGAATGCATGGTAAACCAGACTTCGCTTCGAGGTGATTGCCTGCCCGAACAACCCCTTCCACAACTCAGCCCCGACCTGATGCGGCGGCGGCAGCAGGGGCCGGTCCTGTGACATGGTCTGGGACACCATCTCGGCGAAACTCACCGTGGTTCCGGCGCGTTCGGCTTGATCATAGACCCAGGTGGAGTTCATCCAGACGGCGGCGGCGTACCAGAGCGCCACGATGCCGAGAACGACGGTAAGAATGGGAAGCACGCGCTTCATGCCAGCCCCTCCACCCCAGCCCTCCCCCACGAAGGGGGTAGGGAGGCGCCACGACCAAAGGGCGCGGCAGTGCAGGACATAAGCTTCCCTCCCCCCGCGTGGGGGAGGGTTAGGGTGGGGGGGCACCCGGCGCGTAAATTCATCCTTTCGCCCCCGTTGGCCAGGCGATCATCGCGACCGCAACACACCCCAGTGCCATCCCCGCCAGTTGCAACCCCGTTGGCTTTTCGCCGAAGACAAAGATGGCCATCACCGAAATTGCCACCAGCTGGAAGATCGCCGACAGGGCAATAGCCAGCCCCAGGCCGTTCAGCCGCATGACTTGGACCATCAGCCAGTTGCCGAGGCAAAAGAGCAGCAGCGCGCCGATCAGAACCGGCACTCCACCCTTCACGGCGTAAGTCTTCAAGACCGCGTTTGCCGCCACGAAGACTGCCGTTGCCGCCGCAAGCCAAAGGAAGGTTAGCACGTTCATGGGCAAGCACCCGTATGGATGGTTTCCATACGCGACCCATACCAAGTCCAGACGTGCGCTTTACTCGTCATGATGCCCGGCCCGCAGCCCCTCCCTCACCCGATGGGCGATCTCGATGAACTCCCGGCTGTCGCGGATATCCAGCGGGCGTTCCTTCGGCAGGGGCGAGTCGATGACATCGGTGATCCGCCCCGGACGCGGCGACATGACCACGATCTTGGTCGACAGATACACCGCCTCCGGGATCGAGTGTGTCACGAAACCAATGGTCTTGCCGGTTCGGGCCCACAGCTTCAGCACCTCTTCGTTCAGCCGGTCGCGCACGATCTCATCCAACGCGCCGAAAGGTTCGTCCATCAGCAGGATATCCGCATCAAAGGCCAAGGCCCGCGCGATGCTTGCCCGCTGCTGCATGCCCCCCGACAGCTGCCAAGGGAACTTCTTGCCGAACCCGCCAAGCTCTACCAATTCCAAAACACGGTCAACCCGCTCACGCTGTTCGTCCTTGGAAAACCCCATGATTTCAAGCGGTAACCGGATGTTCCCTGCAATCGTCCGCCAGGGATACAAACCTGCCGCCTGAAACACATAGCCATAGGCCCGCTTCCGCCGAGCTTCATCCGGTGACATCCCGTTCACCGTCAAAGTCCCGCCAGTCGGATGCTCCAAAGCCGCAATCGCCCGCAGGAACGTGGTTTTGCCGCATCCGCTTGGCCCGATGAAGCTGACAAACTCCCCCGCGTTGATGGACAGGTTCACGTCCTTCAACGCCTGCACCGGCCCGTCAGCGGTCTGGAACACCAGCTGCAGATCACGGGCCTCGATCACGGGGGCGCTGCCCTTTGAGATATCTTTCACTGGCTTGACCCAGACTTCATCTGCATCACACCCCACTCGCCGGAATACCCGTCCGCACCACTGGCCTCGGCGCGGTCAGGTCCTTCCACTGGGTCAGCGCCCGGTTCACCGCGCCGTTCGGCGGGCGAGCGACGAACTTGCCGTGGCCTTCCTCGGTCCTGATGGCGCCGTCATCGACGACCACCTTGCCCCGGCTCAGCGTATAGCGTGGCAAACCCGTCACAGCTTTGCCTTCGAACACATTGTAATCAATCGCGGATTGCTGCTTGGCCGCCGTGATCGTCTTACCTTTCTTCGGGTCCAGGACGACAATATCTGCATCGGCCCCGACCAGAATGGCTCCCTTCTTCGGATAACAATTCAGGATCTTGGCGATGTTTGTTGACGTTACCGCAACAAACTCATTCATCGTGATCCGCCCTGTCGCGACGCCGTGAGTCCACAGCATCGGCATCCGGTCCTCCAGCCCGCCGGTGCCATTCGGGATCTTGGTGAAATCGCCGATGCCGAACTGTTTCTGCTTGGTGGTGAAGGCGCAATGATCCGTGGCCACCACTTGCAACGACCCCGACGCCAGCCCCGCCCAAAGGCTGTCCTGATGTTTCTTGTCGCGGAACGGCGGCGACATCACCCGCTGTGCTGCATGGTTCCAGTCGGGGTTGCGGTATTCGCTTTCGTCCAGCGTCAGGTGCTGGATCAGCGGCTCACCGTACACGCGCTTGCCATTCATCCGCGCCCGCCGGATCGCCTCATGTGCTTCTTCACAACTGGTATGCACGATGTAGACCGGCACCCCCGCCATGTCGGCGATCATGATCGCGCGGTTGGTCGCTTCGCCCTCCACCTCCGGCGGGCGGGAATAGGCGTGGGCTTCGGGACCGGTATTGCCCGCCGCCATCAACTTCCTCTGCAACTCCGCCACCACATCGCCGTTCTCGGCATGAACAAACGGCATCGCGCCCAGTTCGGCACAGCGGGAGAAACTGGCGAACATCTCGTCATCGTTCACCATCAGCGCGCCTTTGTAGGCCATGAAGTGCTTGAACGTGTTGATCCCAGCCTTGGTCACCGCCTCCATGTCGTTGAAGACCTGCTCGCCCCACCAGGTGATCGCCATGTGGTAGGAGTAGTCGCAGGTCGCGCGGCCCGATTTGTTGTGCCACATCTGCATGGCATCCATGAGGCCCTGCCCCTGCCCCGGCAGCACGAAGTCGACAACCATCGTGGTCCCGCCCGACAGCGCCGCCCGCGTGCCAGACTCGAAGTCATCCGCCGAGTAGGTGCCCATGAAGGGCATCTCCAGATGCGTATGCGGGTCGATCCCGCCGGGCATCACATAGCAGCCGGTCGCGTCAAGCTCGGTCCCGCCCTTGAGGCCCTGCCCGATCTCGGTGATCGTGCCGTTTTCGATGCGGACATCGGCCTTGTAGGTGAGGTCGGCGGTGACGACGGTGCCGTTCTTGATGATGGTGGTCATAGCAGGCCTCCGGCCGGTGTTGAGTGAGCTTTCACGGCAGTGCGCGCGGACTATCCGCTATTGGCGACATCGGTTTTCTGGTCAGTCGACGACTGATGCGTAGCAGAGGGCGCTCCACGATGATGTGGAAAACGATACCCACGATCAGACCAACCACAACCAGAACAAAGACGCTCAGCACGGGAGAAAGGTTGCGGGCGGCATCAAGACGGCTGAGCAGGATCGCCGCAAAGGCCATTGCCGGGCCATGCGCCAGATATATCGCGTAAGAGGCGTCACCAAGATGTTCCAGAATCCGGGGGACCGTAAGGCGACCCTGAAACTCAAGGTTCGCCGCGCCATGGATCACCAGACCGGCCGCAATGCCGTAGACGATGATCTGCCAGTCTTCCTGAAGGGCGGGACCGACAGCGGTGGTTACCACAAAGATACCAACTCCGGCAGCAAGGACAAACCCGTTTGCAGAGGGCGATCCGCTCCCGAACAGGGCAGCACCTGCCAGGCCAATTCCGAACAGAAGATTGTTCGGCGACAAAAGGAACGAGGCCGGAAAGCCCAAGCTGTCCCAACCAAAAAAGGCCAGAAGACAAAGAAGCATCCAGAACCCGAAGACAAGCAGACCGGCGCGACCCAGAAGGATGCAGAGCCCGAATATCAGATAGAACAAGATCTCGTGCGACAGGGTCCAGGCCGCGGTCAGGGGCGGGGCACCTTCGAACGGCACCAGCAGGAACGCCTGCGCCCAGGCCAGCGGATTGCCCTGCAAGACCGGCTCCAACCGTCCCATCACGATCTGCATCACGATCAAGGCGACAAGGATGCACCAGAACGGCGGGTAGATCCGGATGAAACGCGCAAGTAGGTAGGGCTGCAATGCGGCCGGTCGCCCCAGATCGTGCCGATGGATGTGCCCCATGATGAAGCCGCTGAGAACGAAGAAGAATTGCACACCGGCGTGCCCACCCGCAAAGACCCCGGGGGCGTCATCGGAAGCCGGGAACGAGAGGCGGTAGATGACCTCGGCGTGGAACAAAAGGACGTAAAGCGCCGCAAGCCCGCGCCCGGCCTGCAACGACGCCAGCCGCGAAGCTTTGTTCGGCAGTCCAGTCTCCGGTCCGACCTTTTTCACCCCAGTTCCCTCACCACGGGCCGATTGCCGCTTTCGCAGCCAACCGCTTGGTAGACGCCCATGAAGGGCATCTCCACATGCGTATGCGGATCAATTCCGCCGGACATCACGTAGCAGCCGGTCGCGTCGAGTTCGGTGCTGCCCTTGAGGCCCTGCCCGATCTCGGTGATCACCCCGTTCTCCACCCGCACATCGGCCTTGTAGGTGAGGTCGGCGGTGACGACGGTGCCGTTCTTGATGATGGTGGTCATGGGTGCAAACTCCTGAAACTTTTCCCCGCTGTCCCGGGCCTGACCCGGGACCTCTGATTGGTCCTGGCGCTGTCAGTGTGATGCTGTTCTAGAACGGAATATGCGCCGTCACGTCCTGCCAGTTCGGGTTGTTCTCGGCAATAAGCGCATTCTTCCAGACGCGATGCCAGCGCTTGATTGCCC
>JANMGI010000762.1:0-2151 GCA_031374565.1 Paracoccaceae bacterium
GGCGGAAGAGGCCGCGCGTCTGGGCGTCACCGTGCAGCAGATCGCATCGGTCGTCCGCGTCGCCACCATCGGCGATGTGTCCGCAGCGCTTGGCAAGCTTTCCATCGACAACCGGCTGGTGCCGATCCGGGTCCAGCTGGACGAAGCTTCGCGCGATAACCTGGCCCGCATTTCCGCCCTTAAAGTGAACAGTTCCGCAGGCCCGGTTCCCCTGGCGGCGGTCGCCACCGTCGAGGTCTCTGAGGGCCCCTCGGTCGTCAAGCGCCTGACCCGCCAGCGTGTCGCCACCCTTGGCGCCGACATTGCGCCCGGCTTCGTGCTGGACCAGGTCACCGCCCGCTTTCAGGAAATCCTGCCAACCCTTGGCCTTCCGTCCACCGTCAAGGTGGCACCCTCAGGCGACGCCGAGGTTCAGGCCGAGCTTCTGGGCAGCTTCGTCAACGCCATGGTTCTGGGCGTCCTTCTGATGATGTTCGTCCTGATCCTGCTCTTCCATTCGGTCCTTCAGCCGGTCACCATCATCTTCTCGCTCCTCCTCTCTGTCGGCGGCGTCGCAACTGCGCTGATCGTGACGCAGAACCCGCTGTCGATGCCCGTGCTGATCGGCATCCTGATGCTGATGGGGATCGTGGCCAAAAACGCCATCCTGCTGATCGACTTCGCCATCGAGATGCGCGCCCGCGGCATGTCTCGGATCGCAGCGGTGGTCGAGGCCGGCCACAAGCGCGCCCAGCCCATCGTGATGACCTCCATCGCCATGTCGGCGGGGATGCTGCCCTCGGCGCTTGGCGTCGGCGAAGGCGGGGCGTTCCGCGCGCCCATGGCCATCGCGGTGATGGGCGGAATCATTGTGTCCACCGTCCTCAGCCTGGTTGTCGTGCCCTCGATGTATCTGGTGATGGACGACCTCTCGCGCTTCTTCTTTTGGGTGCTGGGTCGCTTCATCGGCAAGAAAGAGGTCGAACCTGTGGCCCCCGATCCCTTGGTCATGGCCGACAGCATGGCGCGAAACCAGGTTGACGTGGCACTTTTGCAGGGCCGGATTTCTGTGCTGGAAGAGGCCCTCTCCCGCCGCGCCCTAAAACCGCACGCCGCCGAGTAAAGCGCTGCCCCCTCGCCACGCGTCCCCTCTCTCCCTGGCGGAGAGGGTGAGGGTGAGGGGGCATGCGTCCCGCCTCGCGATTCGCCAACTAGGTTAACGCCCTGCCAGGTGACTGCGCGTATGTATGGATGCCATACGCAATCCATACGCATTCCAGATGGCCAAATGCGGCTGAACTGGGGATGTTAACTAAGCGTTCTCAACGGGTTGCCCGGATTATTTCGCCCCGTTGCGCCGCCCCTGAAATTTTCCTGTCAACCTTCCCTTAACCCGCCCATCCAGGCCACAGCCGCCCGGCCTCTTCCGCCGTATAGCGCCCCAGCCGCACGTCTTCGGCCACAAGCAGCGGATCACGCTTTTCCGGCGGCCCATACCCCCCGCCGCCGGGCGTGCGCACCCTTACCCGGTCCCCCGGTTTCAGCGCAATATCCTGGGCCTTCGACAGATGCTCCGGCAACATAACCACCCCATCCCGGATCACCTCCACCCGGTTCACCGCGCCATCCTTGCCACCCAGCGCCCCCTGCGGCCCCACCCGCCCATGATCCATCACGAAACTGGCCCGCGCCTCGCCGCGCAGAAGCTCGATCTCATAGTCCAGCCCGAACCCACCACGATGCTCCCCCGCCCCGCCCGAGCCTTCGTGCAACGCGTAACGCCTGTAAAGCACAGGGAAATTCTGCTCCATGATTTCGACCGGAGGCGCCTTTGAGATGCCGATGGTCGAACAGCCATTGGCAATTCCGTCTCCGCCCGCAAACCCGCCATACCCCCCGCCCGAGATCTGGTACATCACGTAATCCCGGCCCTTTTCCGGGTCACTCCCCCCAAGTCCGAAATTGCCGCTGGTCCCCGCCGGGGCCGCCGTCACTTGGGCCGGAACCGCCTGCACCAGCGCCGCAAAGACTGCCTCGGCAATCCGCTGGCTGACTTCGGCCGCGCAGCCGGAAACGGGACGCGGGTAGTGCGCATCCAGGAAAGTGCCTTCGATGCCAATGACTTCCAAAGGCTCGAACGCCCCGGCACTGATCGGCACCTCCGGGAAAATA
>JANMGI010000763.1:0-2762 GCA_031374565.1 Paracoccaceae bacterium
GCAGCGTCCCAAGCCAAGGCAATGCGCTGACCGGGCGGGGTGATCCTGGGCGGAGCGGCAGGTGTAGCGGTCGACGCCGCCGCCGCAACCAGGGCGTCAAGGTCGACACCATCGCGCATCAGCTGAGCCGCCTCGGCGATCAATGCCTGAAGGGCTGGCTGTTCTTGCGCCTGCACCAGCCCGAGGTGGCGTTCGGGCATGGCAATCGCCGCGCGCTTCGGCAGCGCGCCAAGGACCGTCAGCCCGGCCTCATTCATCCCGGCACGCACCAGTGCCTCATGCCGGGGGCTGGCGATGCGGTTCAGGATCACACCGGCCACTGTCACACCGGGCCGGAACCGCGCCAGCCCTTGTGCCACCGCCGCCGCGGTCTGGGCCTGACCTGAGGCGTCGATCACCAGCACCACCGGCCAGCCCATCAGCGCGGCAAGATCGGCCGCCGCGCCATTGCCCGTGGCCCCCTTGGCTGCAACCCCGTCAAAAAGTCCCATCGAGCCTTCCGCCAGAATGAGGTCGGTGCCGGGTTCCGCGCTGGCAAGGCCCGCCAGCATCGCGGGTCCCATCGCCCAGGTGTCAAGGTTCAGCGAGGCCCGGCCAGAGGCCACCTGATGAAACGCCGGGTCGATGTAGTCCGGCCCGTTCTTGAAGGGCTGGACGCTCAGCCCCCGGTCGCGGAGCGCGGCCAGCAGCCCCAGCATTACCGTGGTCTTGCCGGTGCCGCTTGCGGGTGCTGCGATCAGAAGGCCCCGAGGCACTGAACGGGGGATCATCCGCCCGTTCCCGGAAAGCGCGGATGGGTTCCGACGGGTCGATAACGACGATCATAGTCGCCCGCGTAAAGTCGGCTTTCCTCGAACCCGTCCTGCGCCAGCGACGGGCCGACAAGGATCAGCGCCGTGCGCTCCACCTCTGCGGGCACGGCGGCTTTCAGCGTGGCAAGCGTGGTGCGGATGATCTTCTGATCAGGCCAGCTGGCGCGCCAGACGACGGCAACCGGGCAGTCCGGGCCGTAATGCGGGATCAGGTCTGCGGTCAGCTTTTCGATCAGATGGATCGACAGGTGCAGCGCCAAGGTGGCCCCGGTGGCGGCAAAGGCGGTCAGTGTCTCGCGCGGGGGCATCTGTGTCGCCCGTCCCTCCACGCGCGTCAGGACAACCGACTGGGCCAGACCCGGCAGCGTCAGCTCTGCCCCCAGCGCCGCCGCAGCCGCAGCGAAAGAAGGCACACCGGGGGTCACGTCATAAGGGATGCCAAGGTCCCGCAGTCGGCGGAGTTGTTCGCCCATCGCCGACCAGACCGAAAGGTCGCCGGAATGCAGCCGCGCCACGTCGTGACCCGCTTCATGCGCCGTCACGATCTCGGCGACGATTTCATCCAGCGACAGGGGTGCGGTGTTCACGCGCCGTGCACCGGGGGGGCAGTGGGAGAGGATGGCGTCGGGGATCAGCGACCCGGCGTAAAGGCAGACCGGCGAGGCCGCAATCAGGTCGCGACCGCGCAGGGTGAGAAGGTCCGGGGCACCGGGGCCTGCGCCGATGAAATGAACGGTCATGGAATGATCCTTTCCGCGAGCGCCGCGGTGGCGCTGCCGTCAGAAGAAATGACGCGGGGACCAAGCAGCCTTGCGCCCGGCCCCGCTGCCGCAAGCGCGGCTGCTTCGGCGACCGAGCCGGTGCCGTGCAGGGCCTGCACGCGGTCGGACTGGGTCAGGACGGGCTGGCCCCGCAACATCTCGGGCGGCAGGGCGATGACGGGAAGGCCCAAGGCTTGACCAAGCTGAGCAAGCAAGGGCGCCTTGGCTACAAGAGTTGCAAGATGGGTCACGTTGCGCCCTTCAGTTTGCGCCAAGGCATCCTGCAGCGCGGCGAGGGTGGTTTCCGACCGAAACCCGAACCCGGCTACGATCATCGGACCACGCTCCATTGCAGGATCGGCAGGGAAGCGCGCCAGCCACGCTTCTTGCCGATAGCGACGGGTTCGGAGAGGTCAATCTTCAGCAGCGATCCGCCGTGCCGCGCGGACCAGTCAAGAACCAGCGCTTCGGTCTCCAGCGTCACGGCGTTCATGACAAGGCGGGTGCCCGTCGGGATCAAGTCCCACAGAGGGGTCAAGAGAGCAGTGCTTGCGCCGCCGCCGATGAAGATGGCGTCAGGCGTCGGCAAACCTTCCAGGCCCTCAGGCGCGCGGGCCTCGTGCAGGTGGTGCCGGTGGGTCAGGCCGAAGCTTTCCACATTCGAACGCGCCCGGGCGGCGCGGGTGGGGTCGGCTTCCAGCGCCTCGACTCGCCCCCCACCGGCCAGAAGCCACTCGATGCCGATCGAGCCGGAGCCTGCGCCGATGTCCCAGAGGGTTTCGCCGGGCCTTGGGGCAAGCGCGGACAGGGTCAGCGCGCGGACCGGGCGTTTGGTGATCTGGCCATCGTGCTGGAAGACGGCGTCAGGCAGGCCCGACGCTTGAGGAAGGCCGGGATCAGTGCCCTCGAAGGCGACGGCAACTGGCGCGGTGATGTCTTGCAGAAACTTGCCCGTAACCGTACAGATGCGTTCCTGCGGGCCACCGAGGCGTTCCAGGATCGTCAGCTTTGCGCCGGGGTGGCCATTGTCGGCCAGCCAGCGGGCAAGCTCGGTGACAGAGGCCCCGTCACGGACCGTGCAGATCGCGCGGACACCTTTTCCCAGCAGCGGACGCAAGCGCGAAAAGGGTGCGGCGTGCAGGCCAAGGGTCAGGACAGTCTCAAGCCGCCAGCCAAGCCGGTTCGCGGC
>JANMGI010000032.1:0-1519 GCA_031374565.1 Paracoccaceae bacterium
AAGGCGGCGGATGCGGCCTGTGGCGGCAAGGTGCGCGTCTCGATCTACGACCGGTTCGACCGGGCCACGGGTGAATGGGTGTATCCGGAGGGCTGCAGATGACGAATGCCGTCACCTTCGGTCACAAACCGCTGAGAACCCCGGTTTGTCATGGCATATCAAGGGGGTTTGCCCCCATCTCCCGGCTACGAGCAGCAGTCGGTCGTCGGCTGCTAAAAGCAGCCAAGGAGGCCAACATGCTTCGCACTCTCACTATCGCACTGACCCTAGCCGTCACCGCCCCCGCCTTTGCGCTGGTGCCGATCAACGAAAACCCGGAAATCCGGGCGAAGCTTCTGCAGGGCTTCATCGGTGACGCCATCGCCGACAACTGCCCCACGATCAAGCCCCGCACGATGAAGGCGCTGGGAGAGTTGAACAACCTGCGCGACGACGCCCTCAGCCAAGGCTACGAGGCCAGCGTCGTGCGCGAGTTCGTCACCTCGAAAGAAGAGAAGGCCAAGTTCAAGGTCGAGGCGGCGGAATGGCTGAAAGCAAAGGGCGCGGAACCCGGCAACCCGGAGGCCTATTGCAAGATCGGTGAGGAAGAGATCGCCAAGGGAACGCTCGCCGGATCGCTTTTGAGGTCGACGAAATGACCCAAACCCGTCACCTGGCCGAGTTGAACGTGGGGCGCCTTCTGGCCCCCACCGACGACACGCGCGTCGCCGAATTCATGGCGGCGCTGGACCGGGTGAACGGGATGGGCAAACGGATGCCCGGTTTCGTCTGGATGATGGAAGGTTCAGGCGAGCCCGGGACAGGGAATACCGAAGCCAAGATCGAGGGCGATCCGCAGTTCGTGTCGAACTTGACAGTCTGGGAAAGCGTCGAGACGCTGGAGCAGTTCGTCTTCAACACCGTCCACCGCACGTTCTATGAGCGGCGGGCCGAGTGGTTCGAAGTGCTGGGCAAGATGCACTTCGTCATGTGGTGGGTGCCCGCGGGGCACAAGCCCACGCTGGACGAGGCGCTGGAGCGGCTGAAGCATCTTGAGTGCCACGGCGACAGCGACCATGCCTTCGGCTGGAAATACCTTAAAGAAGCGCAGGCGTGGAAAACCCACGGTTGCGCCCAAGTGGCGGCGGAGTAGGGGCGATGTGCTACGGCGGTCTTGACCCGAAATACATGATGCGCGACATCGAAGCGCGCGTTAAACACCTGTCATTTGAACAGGATACGACGAAACAGGCAGCCCCCGCGCCGCATGCTGGGCTGCTGGCCCGGCTGCGCGATGCGGTCCTGGGGCTGCTGCGGAAGGACCAGGCACATGTCTAACCTCAAGAAAATCAGCATCGACGGCATCGAGGTCGAGGTCGATGGCGCGATGACCATCATACAGGCGGCGGAAGTGGCAGGGGTCGAGATTCCCCGGTTCTGCTACCACGAACGCCTGACGATCGCGGGCAACTGCCGGATGTGTCTGGTCGAGGTGGTCGGGGGGCCTCCGAAGCCTGCCGCAAGCTGCGCGATGCAGGTC
>JANMGI010000061.1:0-2982 GCA_031374565.1 Paracoccaceae bacterium
TCTGTCGCAAGGCCCGCACCGCAGCCGCATCGGTCTGCCGCTGCACCCGTGGCGCAAATCCCATCTCGACCGCCCGGCCCAAGGCGGGGGTCGAAGCCGAACATGACGCGTGAATCTGGGTGATGCCAAGCCCCTTCAGCATCGCAGCATTGCCCGGCGTCACACCCGACCCCGGCATCACCGTGATCCGCCCAGCGGCTTGGGCCACCAGGCCCGCAATCCGCGCCGCCCCGGCCTCTGCCGTCGTCTCCCCGCCCGAAGTCAGGATGCGGTGGAACCCCAAAGCCACGGCCTCTTCCAGCGCAGCACTCATATCCGGGGTCAGATCAATGGCGCGGTGTAGGACCAGCTCCAGCCCCGCTGCCGCCGCCACCAGCCGCCGCAGCACCGGCACATCCAGCCGTCGGTCGGGCAAGTTTGCCCCCAGCACCACACCTGCCAGACCCGCCATGCGGACGGCGGCGATCTCGGCCTCCATCATCCCGACCTCAACCTCGGACCAGACGAAATCCCCCACGCTGGGCCGGATCATCGCCACCACCGGCACACCGCAGCCAGCGGCCAGCCCCAACAACCCTGCCGAAGGCGTCAGCCCCCCGACCGCCAGCGCCGCGCACACCTCGATCCGGTCCGCCCCACCCGCAACCGCCTGCGCCAGCCCTTCTGCGGTGTCGACGCAAACCTCCAGCATCACCCCCATTCCGCAACCCCCGCCATTGCAGCCCCCAGAAGCCCCGCATCCGCTCCGCATACCGCCGGAACCAGCAGCGCACCCGACGTCCGTCGCAGGATACGCGCCCGAACCGCCTCGTCGAGATAGGCCACCAGACCCGGCGCACGCGACAGGCCACCGCCGACCGGCACAACCGTCGCGCCCACCACGTTCAGCACCATCGCCAGCGGCCCCGCCACAAATTCGCGCCAGAGCGCCATCGTCTCACAGGCCTCGGCGTCACCCGCCGTCCAGCCCGCAACAATGGCTACTGACGACAGTTCCTCCCCCGTCCGAACGCGGTGCAGCCGTTCCAACCCCCGCGCAGAACCCACGGTATCCACGCAGCCCGTCTGCCCGCAACCGCACAGAAACGCAAACTCGCCCCGGATCACTGGACCATGGCCCCATTCGCCGGCATAGCCACCCGCGCCCGTGACCATCCGCCCGTCAATGACCAGCCCGCCGCCAACGCCCGAGCCAAGGATCACCCCGAACACCGACCCATGCCCCCGCCCTGCCCCGTAAGACGCCTCGGCAAGCGCAAAGCAATCCGCATCGTTCATCACCTTGACTGGCAACCCGGTCGCCGCCTTGACCTCGGTCCCCAAGGCCAGCCCGTCAATCGCCGGAATGTTCGCAACCTTGCCAACCCCCGTCGCCGGATCGACCACCCCTGCGATGGCAATCGCGATTCCTGTCTCGCGTCCAGTGACGAAGCCCGCAATCGCTGCCGTGAACGCCGCCTTTTCGCCCGGCGGGGTCGCGACCTCGCCCAAGGGCTGCAACGCCCCGTCCCAGACCGCCGCCTTGATCCGGCTCCCGCCGATGTCGAATGCCAGGATCATGCCATACCCATTTCGGGCCCCCGTTTTTCCGCCAGTCTTGACAGCCCCGCGCCGCGCCGTCAAACCGCCCCGACCCTGAACGGAGGCCCCCATGCCCGCAGATGACCGCCTGATCGTGGCGCTGGACGTCCCGAACGTCGTGCAGGGCCTCGACCTTGTCGCCCGCATCGGCGACGCCGCCAGCTTCTACAAGATCGGCCTTGGCATGCTGACCGGCGGCGGCTTCGCGCTGGCCAACGAGCTGAAGCACGAACACGGCAAGCGCATCTTCCTCGACATGAAGCTGTTCGACATCGGCGCCACCATCGAGGCCGCCGTCCGGGGCCTTTCGCAATATGATCTCGACTTCCTCACCGTCCACGGCGACCCCCAGGTCGTGGCCGCTGCTGCGACAGGCAAGGGCGGCACCGGCCTCAAGATCCTCGCCGTCACTATCCTCACCTCGCTTGACCGTGCCGACCTTGACGCGAACCTGATCAAGCCCGGCGACATTCACGACATCACCCTTGAACGCGCCGCCCGCGCACTGGAGGCCGGGGCCGACGGCGTCATCGCCAGCCCACAGGAAGCCGCCCTGATCCGCGCCTTGCCGCAGGCGCGGGGCAAGCTGATCGTCACCCCCGGCGTCCGCCCCGCTGGGGCCGCGACCGGCGACCAGAAGCGCATCGCCACCCCGCACCAGGCTATTGCCGACGGGGCTGACCATATCGTCGTCGGACGCCCGATCTGGCAGGCCAAGGACCCGGCTGCAGCGGCCCGCGCGGTGATCGCTGACCTTGACTCCTGATACCCAAGCGAAAGAATCGGGTTTACAAAGGAAAGCGTTTTAGTCAGATATTCGGCAACACCAGCCGAAGGTCTTTTCATGCGCCTCCTTTCCGCCCTTCTCCTCACTGCCACCCCTGCCTTTGCGGTGACCCCCGCAGAGGTGACGCAGCACTACGCCGACATTGCCTTTGCCACCTATCAGGACAGCCTGACCACCGCGCAGATACTGCAACAGGCCGTCGCCACCCTGATCGCCACCCCTTCCGACGCTACGCTGCAAGCCGCCCACGACGCCTGGAAGGCCGCCCGCGTGCCCTACCAGCAGTCCGAAGCCTTCCGCTTCGGGAACCCTATCGTTGACGACTGGGAAGGTCGGGTGAACTCATGGCCGCTGGACGAAGGCCTGATCGACTATGTCAGCACAGACTACGGCAACGAGGAAAACGCCCTCGCCACCCTCAACATCATCGCCACCCCGAAATTCACCCTCTCGGGCACCGAGATCGACGCCACCACCATCACCCCGGACCTTATCTCCGGCACCCTGCACGAGGCCGACGGGATCGAGGCCAACGTGGCATCGGGCTATCACGCCATCGAATTCCTCCTCTGGGGCCAGGACCTGAACGGCACCAACCCCGGCGCGGGCAACCG
>JANMGI010000101.1:0-2597 GCA_031374565.1 Paracoccaceae bacterium
CGATGCGCCCCAGTTGCCTTCGGGGGCCGATCTTTGCCGGAATGGCGCGGGTCAGCCTTTGCTGGTGCAGGGGCAGGTGCTGGACCCGGATCAGACCCCGCTTGCCGGAGCGGTTGTCGAGGTCTGGCACGCCAATGCCGAGGGCCGCTATGAAAACCAGGACCCTGATAACCAGCCCGAACACAACCTGCGCGGCTGCTTCGTTGCGGACGGCGATGGGCGCTTCCAGTTCCGCACCATCCGCCCCGGGGGCTATTCCCTGCCGGATGACGGTCCGGTCGGGCGGCTGGCCCGTCGCCTTGGGCTGTCCCTTGACCGACCGGCCCACATCCATTTCGCCGTGTCGGCCCCGGACCACCACCGGCTTGTGACTGCCATCTTCAACAGTGCCGATCCCGCGATAGCGCGCGACGCGCTTTTCGCGGTGAAGCCTGCGCTGATCAAGGATTTCGGCACGGGCGCGACCGGACTTCTGAAGGTCGTTCTGGTCCTCAACCCGGACGGCGCACCTTATCCCAATGACCCGAAAGGATAACCTCATGGCTTTCGTCTCAGGCTACCACCATCTGACAATGAGCACGCATGGTGTGCAGGAAGACTATGACTTCTACACCAAGGCGCTTGGGCTTTATTCGGTAAAGCGCACCGTGTTGTTCGACGGCGTGCTGCCGGTCTACCACCTTTACTATGGCTCGAAGCATGGCGACGCCTCGACCATCATCACCACGTTTCCGTTCAAGAAACCCGGCATTTACGGGCGTCGCGGCACCAACCAGACCCGCACGATCATGCAGGCGATCCCGGTGGGTGCGGCAGAGTACTGGGTCGACCGGCTGAACAAACACGGCATTCCGGCGACCAAGGGCGAACGCTTTGGCCTGACCCGCGTGATGTTTGCCCATCCTTGCGGCATCCCGCACGAGTTGGTGGAAAACCCCGACGACCCGCGCAAGCCCATCGTCAATGAGGCGCAAGGCACGACGGCGCAGGTCGCGATCAAGGGGATTTACGGTGGCGCGGTTGCGGTGATGGATGCAGGCACGATGGAGGAATTCCTGGACATCGGCATGCAGTTCCGGCGTGAAGGCACGGACACGAACGGCAGCATGTGGGTCGTGCCACAGAACGACGGCTTGCGGTCCGTGATCGAGATCATCACTGACCGCGACAGCCCGCAGGGCACCTGGACGCTGGCGGGCGGCACCGTCCACCATCTGGCGTTCAACACCGGGAACGAGGAGAACCAGATTGCGCTGAAGGCCCGGCTGGAAGGCATGGGCTACACTGACGTCAGCGAACAGAAAGACCGGATGTACTTCAAATCGATGTACATGCGTTCTCCAGGTGGCGCGATGTTCGAACTGGCCTGGACGGTGCCCGAAGGCTGGGCCAAGGACGAACCCGCCGACGCCATCGGCCGCTCGCTCGTGTTCCCGCCATGGTTTGCCGACCGTCAGGCCGAGATGGAAGCGGGCCTGGAACCGGCCAACTTCTGATGCCGGGAATCGCGGACACAGTCTTTGCGGGCATGGATGCGGCCAAGGCGAAGGTGCTGTGCATCTTCGTTCATGGCCGGAACCAAAGCCCAGAAGAGATGGAGGCGGCGATGATCCGCCGTCTGTCCGCGCCCGATGTCGCCTTCGCTCTGCCAAGGGCGGTGGGGAAAAGCTGGTACAACGCCCGCGCCATCGACCCGTTGACCGTTACAACTCGCACCGAACTTGGGCAATCGCTGGACGGCCTTGGCATCGTGATCGCTGACCTTCGCGCAAAGGCCCCCGGCGTTCCGCTGGTGCTGGCCGGGTTCAGTCAGGGCGCCTGTCTGTCGCTGGAGCACATCTTTACCGGTCAACAGACCCCCGATGCCGTAGCGGCTTTCACCGGATGCCGCGTGGGCGTCAGCGGGGACGACCGGCCATCGCAACTGCCGCCGGGATTGCCGGTCTACCTCTCCGCTGGAAGCGCCGATCCGTGGATTCCGGTCCAGGCTTTCGCCGACACGGTCACCGAACTTGGCCGCGCCGAGGCCAAGCTTCGGGCCGATGTTTTCCCGTCCCGCCCGCACGAAGTTTCCGCCGCCGAAATCGCGATGCTCGACGGCCTGCTCATGGACCTCGCCGCCGGTCGCCGCCCCCGGATGGAGGCCCCCCGATGACCCGCCCCTTCACCTTCCCCGGCCTGACCACCCGCGTCGTCTTCGGTCACGGCACCTTGGCGCAAGTCCCTGATGAAGTGGCCCGCCTTGGACATTCACGGGCGCTGGTCCTTTCGACCCCGCACCAGCAGGCCGAAGCCCAGTCCCTCGCTGACAGCCTAGGTCACCGCGCTGCGGGCATTTTCGCGGGGGCTGCGATGCACACGCCGGTAGACATCACTGATCAGGCTATCACCGCGTTTCGCGGCCTGAATGCCGATTGCGTCGTCTCGCTTGGGGGCGGCTCGACCACTGGCCTTGGCAAGGCCATCGCCGTCCGCACCGGGGCCGACCAGGTCGTGATCCCGACCACCTACGCGGGGTCCGAGATGACCGACATTCTTGGCGAAACTGCTGGGGGTGAGAAGACCACCCGCCGCGACCCGGCGATCCGGCCAGAGGT
>JANMGI010000107.1:0-13607 GCA_031374565.1 Paracoccaceae bacterium
GAGGTCAACGGCGCGCAGCACGTCTGACGGGCCGCGCGTCTAGGGTCGAAGGTAAAGCTTCCCGTCCCGTTCGAACCGGGTCGGAATCGAGGCGCGGTCGATCTCGCCCAGCAGGGTAAGGTAGATGTCTTTCAGCATTTCCGGCGAATGGAAGTGGAACGAATGATCCGCGTTGACGGCACCTGCAAAATCCTCGCGGTGTTCGTCGTAGTAGATGCCGACATCCACATTCACCGCCTTGGACGGGGCGTTGGCAGGCAGCCCAATTCGCCCGACACGTGGTGACACGCCAACCCGCTTTGCCCCCGAGACGGAAAGCACCGCGTCGAAAGGGTTGGAGTAGTTCGTCAACCGCACACAATGGCGGTAAAGCGAGGCGCTGACCGCCGAAGGCCCCATGGAATCAACGGACACGTCGGCCGCAATCAGCATGACCTGCGCCAGTGACCAGCCTGTCGTGACCAGCGCGGGCCGATCATCGGCATCATCAAACGCCTCACGCAGCACAAAGGCCCCCATGGAATGCGCCAGGACATGAGTGGAAATCGCGCAATCGGGCTGCTGCGCCCGGCAGAACGGCGTGATCCCGTCCGTCACCAGCGGCAGCGCCGTCAGCTTGGCATCGGTCCGGTCGTCCAGATAGTTCAGCGCGCTGTCGGCGCAGGGCCAGTCGAAACTGATGACCGCCCCCTTGTAGCCCAACGCCTCCAGCCCCTTGCGGATCAGGTGGTGACGTTTCAACACCAGCGCCTGATCGGTGTTGAAGCCGTGGACATAGACCAGCACATCCCCAAGCGGGCGGCCCTGATGATCCACTCCGGTCTTTGCAAGGTCGATCACCTTGCGGATCCAGTCCGTCCGGTTTATCGCCATATCGGGTGTGTGGACTGCGGCCTCGGCGGGGACCTCAAGAAACTTCGTCGCGCCGGGATTGCTGCCGAAAGCCCCGTCGGAAATGTTCCGGGCCGTGAAAACGTAATCCATGAAAATGACCTCGTGACCCAAAACAACGCCGCGAGGCTAGCACAAATTGCGCCCAGGACGAATGCGGATCAGAAGTCGGCGGTGCGGGTTACGCGGAACGGGGCCGCTCCGCCAGTTTTCGCCGCAAGGTCCTCAGCCGTAAAAGCGTTCTGGACCGTCATGATCGCCAAAAGCGCGCCGGCGTCCATCGGGTCAAGCCGGAAAAGCTCGGGCCGAAATGTATCCGGTGCGGCGTCGGCGGCAAGCCGGGTCAGGAAGTCGTCACCGAAGACGATGGCACCGGCAAAGTCGGCACGCTTCAGGGCCGCACCCGTGAAAGTGGCATCCAGAATGACCGTGCCCTGAAAGGTGGCCGCCGACAGGTCTGCCCCGGTGAAGTTGACGCCATCCAGCAGGGCCTCATCGAACAGCGCCGCCGTCACCACCGCCCCGGAGAAATCGCTGGCGGTGATCGTGGCCCGGGTGAAGTCTGCCCCGGCAAGCCGGGTGATCGCCAGCCCGTCCTGCCCCGGAAGTGGTGGCAGAACCTGATCCTCGGCCAGCGCGGCAAAGCGGGTGCGGCTGATGTTGGCCAGCCGGAAGCGCGCGTTTTCCAGAATGGCCGAGCCGAAGTCGCATTCAACCAGATAGCTTCCGGAAAAATCGGCGTAGGACAGCCGCGCCTGCTGCGCCGTGATCAGCGAAAGGTCAGTGGCTTTCAGCATCGCATAGTCCAGCGTCAGACCGGCAAAGGTGAACAGCTCAAGGTTCCGGATCCCGCTTGAGACCATCACCCGCAGAAGCTGGCCCCGCTCCGGACTGGCCGGACGGTCTACAAGGGTGGTCCCCTCGGGCCGGTCGATCCAGCCGAAATAGGCCTGAAGCTTCGGATAACCGTCGCCAAGATCACCCTTGCGCCGTTGCAAGGCCTGACGCAGCCCATCCGACGCATCCTCTTCATGCAGGCCGTTATCCAGAAAGCGGTAAGGCATCAGCGCGCGCGAGATTGACACGATCCGCAAGAACAGGCTGCGGTCCAGGTCGGTCGCGGGGTCAAGCACATTGAACGGGTTTGCCAGCCCCTTGCCATGGACCCGGTCCACGACCTTACCCAGTTCCGCAGCGATATCGGTGATCTCGACCGCAAGGGCCGCATTGCGCGAGGCTTCGGCAAGCTGCACGTCGGTCTGGATCAGCTGGGTCTGCTCCTGAATGCGGGCATTCTGTTCGCGCAGAAGGTCGGTCTGGGTGGCGATCAGCTGGTTCTGCTTGAACAAAAGCGCCGTTCCGGCAAGCGCCGCCATGGCCGCAATCAACGCGACCAGCGAAGCGATGATCCAGCGCCGGGTGGTGATCCAGGCGTAGCGGGCCAGCACCATCGCCACCAGATCACGCGCCGCCGACGTAGCCCCACCCGGATCGCGGTCGATGGCGCGGTCGGCGATGCGGGCCAACGGGTCGGCGATCTGCTCCAGTGCCACTTCGGCATGGCCAAAAAGCCGGCTGAGGATCGTCTTGCGCAAGGCAAAGATCAGCACCCCAAGGATCAGCACGACCAGAAGCGCCGACAGAAACACCGACAGGATCAGACCCGCGCTGTCCTCCAGAAAGCCCGTCGCCGTGAAGGCCATCAGGATTCCGGCGGCAAGGCCGAAGGCAAAGAAAAGCACGCCCAGCCCGCCCGGCAGCAAACCGCCCCGCACAGGCGTCCCGCCCGAAGCAGGTCTGGCTTTTTCGTCCGGAACTGTCATCCCACACCCTGTCCCACGGCTTTGACGATGACAAAGCGCCGTCGCTATGGCAATCGACTTTCAGGCAGAAGGACAATGCCCATGCTTGATGAGGCCGACGACATCCACCCGCTCTTTCACGGCGCGCCGAAGGGGTTGGAGTTCCGCAAGCTTAGGAAACGCCTTCTGCAACAGGTGCGCGAGGCTATCCAGACCTTCGGCATGGCCAAGGCCGGGGACCGGTGGCTTGTGTGTCTGTCGGGTGGCAAGGACAGCTATACCCTGCTGGCCATCCTGCATGAACTGAAATGGCGCGGGCTGCTGCCGGTCGACCTTCTGGCCTGCAATCTGGATTAGGGGCAGCCCGGCTTTCCGGCAACCGTCCTGCCGGACTTCCTGACCCGGATGGGCGTCCCGCACCGGATCGACTATCGGGACACATATTCGGTGGTGATCGACAAGATCAAGCCGGGTGGCACGATGTGCTCGCTTTGCTCCCGTCTCCGGCGCGGGAACCTGTACCGGATCGCGCGGGAAGAGGGCTGCTCCACCGTCGTTCTTGGCCATCATCGGGACGACATCCTTGAGACGTTCTTCATGAACCTGTTTTACGGCGGGCGACTTGCATCGATGCCGCCGCGCCTGTTGAACGAGGATGGCGATCTTTTCGTCGCCCGCCCACTGGCGTTCGTGTCCGAAGACGATTGCGCCACGTTCGCCCAAGGCATGGGCTATCCGATCATCCCGTGTGACCTTTGCGGCAGCCAGGACAGCTTGCAGCGCGCGCGGATCAAGAAACTGCTGGACGGTTGGGAGACCAGCACCCCCGGGCGACGTCAGATCATGTTCCGGTCGCTGATGAGCGTCCAGCCCTCGCACCTGGCGGACCCGAAGCTGTTTGACTTTGCGTCGCTTACTGCCGCGCAGGCAGATGAAGACAATTCTTCGCAACTTTCACGGGTGCGTTAAGGAACTGATCATGAACATCCGCCTAGCTTGATCCTTGAACTGCGGGCCCTCTGCCTGCGAACAAGGGACGGCTGGCATGGGTTTTGCGCTTCCACGACCAACGGCACATCCGCTGCAAATCGCGGCTCTGCTGCCCGTTGCAGGTCTTTTTGGCTACTGGGCCGGGGGTGAGGCGGCGTTGACCGTGCTGGCCGCTGCTTTGCCGATGGCTGTTCTTGCCCTTGGCCTGCGTCCACCATCCAGATTTCCCGAAGCCATGTCGGATCAGGTGATCGCCCGGCTGGAAGCCACGCTCTCGGACATCGGCACCAAGGGCGGGGCGACCGGCTGCTTCGTCCTTCAGTTTGATGATCCGGCGCATTTGTGCGACCGGCTGGGCAGGACACGACAATCCGAAGTTCTGGCGGCTTGCATCGCGCGTCTGCGGGGGGCAATGCGTCCGGGCGACATGCTGTACACACTGGAAGATGGCAGCCTTGTCGTGGCCTTGGGGCAGACCCCCCGGCTTGATCTGGAAATCATGGTGCGGATCGCGGCGCGTCTGCATCTGGTGGTGCAGCAGCCGCTGACTTTGGCGCACGGGCCGGTTCAGGTGACCTGTTCGATCGGCTTTTGCTCGTCGCAACAGCTTGCCCGCCCCTCGGGCCGCGCGCTTCTGGATGCAGCGCAGGTCGCAGGGGATGAAGCTGCCCAGTACCGGCCCGGTGCAATCCGGGGCTACTCGGCCGATTTGGCGCGGGCACGGGCAGACCGTGATGCGCTGCGGGCCGGCTTTGCCGGGGCAGTCGAGCGCGGAGAGGTCCGCGCCTGGTTCCAACCACAGCTTTCCACCGATAACGGAGAGGTGACTGGAATCGAGGCATTGGTGCGCTGGCACCACCCCGACCGTGGCCTGCTGGCACCCGGGGCGTTCCTTCCGGCCATCGAAGGGTCCGAGCTGATGGAGCTTCTTGGCCAGACCATGCTCACCCAGTCGCTTGCAGCCCTTGCCGAATTCGACCGCGCCGGGGTTCGGGTACCGACCGTGGCGGTCAACTTCTCGGCGCAGGAATTGCGCGATCCCCAACTGCCCGACCGGCTGCGCTGGACGCTGGACCGCTTTCAGCTGGCCCCGTCCCGGCTGACCGTCGAAGTGCTGGAATCCGTCGTGGCCGGTGACGGGGACGAAATCATCGCCTCGAACATCAGCCGGATCGCGACCATGGGGTGCGGGGTCGACCTGGATGACTTCGGCACCGGCAATGCGTCGATCACCGCGATCCGCCGGTTTGCCCTGAACCGGCTGAAAATCGACCGCAGCTTCATCCGCGATGTCGACCAGAACCGCGATCAGCAGAAACTGGTGACCGCAATCCTGTCGCTGGCCGAACGCCTTGGGCTGGAAACCCTTGCCGAAGGGGTGGAAACCCAAGCGGAACACGCACTTCTGGCACAACTTGGCTGCGGTCATGTGCAGGGCTATGTAATCGCCAAACCGATGCCGGTCGAAGACCTGGCCAGTTGGCTGGTGGCACATCGCGACAAGCACGCGCAGGCCTTGCGGATCGGCGTGAAAAGCCGCTGATCCGCCGGGTCGGTCCAAACCTGTCCCATCCAGCGTTGGCGTGGGTGACGGGCAGACAGCAGGTTGCATTCCTCTGAATTGATCACCCCGCCCCGCCATATCCGGCGAAACCGCTTGACCTTTGCCTGCCCCTGTCGTTGAAGCACCGCTGTTCAGATGATCCCCATGGTGGTTGGCGTATGGAAGAGCAGAACAACAGGAACCTGATCCTTGCGATGGTTCTCAGCGCGGCAGTGATGATCGTCTGGTTCATCTTCTTCCCGCCGCCGGAAGCGCCCGTCGCTCCCGCGACCACTGCGACCACAACCGCCGAGGTTGCGGATCCCGCCGTGGTCCCTGCCACCACGACCGCCGCTGCCACGCCGACAGAGGCGGCTGTCGCCGCCGACGCCCCGCGTCTCCCGATCGAAACGCCGAAGCTGTCCGGCAGCATTTCGCTTGTCGGCGCCCGGATTGACGATCTGTCGCTCAAGACCTACCGCGAAACGTTGGACCCGACCTCGCCGGAAGTGCGGCTTCTGTCGCCGGTCGGTGAAGAACACCCTTACTACGCGCTGATGGGCTGGGCTCCCGCCGCGGGCACTGCCGCCACCGACTTGCCGGACGCTCGCACGCAATGGACGGTCGCCAGCGGCGATCAGCTTGCTCCGGGCAAGCCGGTCGTGCTGACCTGGGCGAACGGCAAGGGCCTGACCTTCACCCGTGAAATCTCGGTCGACGAAAATTTCCTCTTCAGCGTGACCGACAGCGTGAAGAACACCGGCACAGCGCCCGCTGCGATGTATGCCTACGGCGTCATCGCGCGCCACGGCCTGCCCGTGATGCAGAACATCTTCGTCGTTCACGAAGGCATGGTCCGCAGCGCCGATGGCAAGCTGGAAGAGAAACGGTACAAGGATGTCGTGAAGCTGGACGCCGTGCCCGCCGAACAAGCCGCGGCCGAAGTCGTGCCAGTCGAAGCCAAGGGCTGGATCGGCTTTACCGACCACTACTGGATGACGGTCCTTGTTCCCGACCAGGGCAAGCCCTTCACCGAAGTGACCAAGCACGTCGCCGCCAGCGACATCTACCAGACCGAGGTGCGCCAGCCGGTTCAGACCATCGCTCCGGGCGCGGAAATCACCAACCGCATCCAGCTTTTCGCCGGGGCGAAGGAATGGGCGACGATCCGGTCCTATGACGACGACGGCGTGATCCCCGGCTTCATCGATTCCATCGACTGGGGCTGGTTCTTCTTCCTCACGAAGCCGATCTTCTCGGTCCTGCACTGGTTGCACGGACTGATCGGCAACATGGGCCTTGCGATCATCGCGCTGACCTTCTTCCTGAAATCCCTCGTCCTGCCGCTGGCGTACAAATCCTACGTCTCGATGGCACGGATGAAGGAATTGCAGCCCGAAATGGAGGCGCTGAAGGAACGCGCAGGCGACGACAAGCAAAAGCTGCAACGCGAGATGATGCAGCTTTACAAGGAAAAGAAGGTTAACCCCGCCGCGGGCTGCCTGCCGATCCTGATCCAGATTCCGATCTTCTTCAGCCTTTACAAGGTGATCTTCGTCACCATCGAATTGCGCCACGCGCCGTTCTTCGGCTGGCTCAAGGACCTTAGCGCCCCCGACCCGTCGTCCCTGTTCAACGCCTTCGGCCTGTTGCCCTGGGACGCGCCTGTGCAAGGCACGGTCCTGCACCTGATCTTCATCGGTGTCCTTCCAATCCTTCTGGGCATCACCATGTGGCTGCAACAGAAACTGAACCCGGCCCCGACCGACCCTGTTCAGGCGTCGATCTTCGCCTGGATGCCTTGGGTCTTCATGTTCATGCTGGGCGGTTTTGCCAGCGGTCTGGTGGTCTACTGGATCACCAACAACACGATCACCTTCATGCAGCAGTACATCATCATGTGGAGCCACGGGAAACGGCCGGACATCTTCGGCAATATCCGGTCGACAAAGCTGGCCAAGGCCGAGGGGACGTCGGCAACCCCTGCCAATTCCCCTTTGCCCCCCAAAACGCCTCCGAAAAAGACCGGAAAGAAATGACGATCAGTCTGGCCCAAATCTGCCGACATCCGATCAAGGCCTACGGACGCGAGATGCTCGCGTCCGTTCGTCTTTCTGCCGGCGAAGGTTTGCCATTTGACCGGGAATGGGCTGTGGCCCACGAAGGCGCGAAAATCGTTCCCGGATGGAACCCGTGCCAGAATTTCACGCGCGGCGCGAAAGCTCCGGCCCTGATGGCAGTGACTGCCAGCCTGGATGAGGCCGCGCGGCGGGTGACCCTGGAACACCCGACAGCGGGCCGGATTGCCGTCGCGCCGGACGATCCGGCAGACCATCCCCGCCTGCTGGCCTGGGCAGATCCGCTGATCCCTGCCGGGCGCGCGCGTCCTGCGGCGGTCGTTGCGGGTGGTCGCGTGATGTCAGACAGCGATTTTCCTTCCGTGTCGGTCTTGTCGCTCACCTCGCTGGCCAATCTTTCGGCGCGGATGGGGCTCGACCTGTCAATCCATCGCTGGCGTGCAAACCTGTGGCTGGACGGGGCTGACGCCTGGGAGGAGTGGGGGTGGATCGGCCAGCGTTTTCGTCTCGGCGATGCCGTGCTTGAAGTTGTGGAACGCATCACCCGTTGCGTTGCAACCAAGGTTGACCCAGAGACCGGTGCCGCGAACGCCGACACCTTGGCGGCGCTGGAAAGCGCTTACGGTCATCAGGATTTCGGCGTCTACGCCCGGGTGATCGAAGGCGGGCCGATCGTCATCGGTCAAGACTGGAGACCTGCATGACGCTGCAATTCACGCTGGCACCCGACCCCGAAGATGAGGCCCGTGAAGCGGGTCGTCTGCTTTTTGCCGGGCCTGTGACCTTCGTCAAAGGCGTGGTCGCCATGTCGGGCCTGCCCCCCGCCGACCGGCTGGAGGTTTGCTTCGCCGGGCGGTCCAACGTCGGGAAGTCCAGCCTGATCAATGCCCTGACCGGCCGCAAGACACTGGCGCGGGCGTCGAACACCCCGGGCCGGACGCAAGAGATCAACTATTTCGCGCTTGGCGATGAGCGTTACCTCGTCGACCTGCCGGGCTACGGCTATGCCGAGGCCCCGGTTGCGGTGGTGGCCAAGTGGCAGGCACTGCTCAAGCAGTATCTGTCCGGGCGCTCGACCCTGCGGCGGGCGTTTGTCCTGGTGGACGCCCGCCATGGCATCAAAGCGGTGGACGAAGAAATTCTGAAGCTGCTGGATAGGTCAGCGGTAACCTTTCAGGCGGTGCTGACCAAGGTTGACAAGATCAGCCGGCAGGAACGCGAAGCGGTGATCGAGCAGGTCAAGGGCGCTTTGGGCAAACACGCGGCGGCCTACCCCGAGATCGTGGTGACAAGCTCGGAAAAGGGCGAAGGGATCGAGACCCTGCGCGCTCTGATCGCAACGATGGAATGATCTAGCGTCCTGCGCCGCGGTCATGCTCGGCGTCGGCACCCGGAACCGGGTCATAGCCCTGGCCGCCCCAGGGGTGGCACCGGCAGATGCGATGCGCGGTCAGGTAGCCGCCTTTCAGCGCCCCGTGCCGCTCCAGCGCTTCCATGGCGTAGGCCGAACAGGTGGGCTGAAACCGGCAGCCATGTCCAACCCAGGGCGAGAGCAGCAGCCGGTAGGCCCGCACCGGAACAGCGACCAGATGCGCAAGCGGGGTCACACCTTTCCCCGATGCACAGAGCGCAGCGCCTGTTCCAGATCTGTGCAAAGCTCGGCATACACTCGGCTCACCGTGGCCTCTGGCCGCGCGACAAGAACGTAGTCCCAGCCAGGCTTTGCACTCGGGGACAGAACCTCACGCGCAAGCGCCCGAAGCCGCCGCTTGGCACGGTTACGCAGGACGGCGTTGCCGATCTTCTTGGATGCCGTAAAGCCGATGCGCGAGGCCGGATCGCCATCTGCCCGGTCGCGGGCTTGCAGCAGAAAGCCGTTCGTACCCTGCCTTCGCGCCGAGGCCGCTTTCAGGAAATCGGCGCGCTTGCGCAGAACGCAAAGCGAAACCGCCGAAGAGCCAACGAGCGCTTCGGCGGCAATGCCATGGCCCTGGTTCTCCGGCGGTGTCATGCGCAAACCCTGACGCCCTTGCGGGCGAAAGATCAGGCGCTCAGCTTGTGACGGCCCTTGGCGCGACGAGCGGCCAGGACCAGACGGCCGTTCTTGGTGGCCATGCGGGACCGAAAGCCGTGGCGGCGCTTGCGAACCAGGTTCGACGGTTGAAAGGTGCGCTTCATCGCGGCTCTCCATCAGACTCGACCCCAACCCCAAGCGGATTCGAGGGCCCTAAACTTGAAGTCCGTCCTTTACGGGCGGTTGCATGCCAAGTCAACGCAGGCAGCAAGGATTTCCTGAAACATTTCGCCGATGAATGGCGGGAAATGTTTCAGGCTGACACAGATCGACAAGGATCGGATCAATGCCGCGTGAAAGGCCTGTCTCGGCACCCCGTCCTGCGCCATGTTCACTGCTGAAGCAAGGAACGCAGATGCCGCCGGTCGAACATTCCCCCAATCCCACCTCCGCTTCCGGCTGGCTTAGCCGCCTGCCGATTCTCATAATTCTCGGCGCCGCCCTGATCGGCGCTTTCGCCCTGCGCGACGACCTCAGCTTCGAGACGTTGGCCCAGAACCGTGAGGCCCTGCTTGCCTTTCGGGATGCGCATTACCTTTGGGCCGTTCTGGGTTTCATGGCCGCCTATATCGCGATTGTGGCACTCAGCCTGCCGGGCGGCACCGTCGCATCGCTGACCGGCGGGTTCCTGTTCGGCCTGTTTCCGGGCGTCGTCTTCGTTGTCCTGGCGGCGGGCACCGGGGCGGTGCTGGTCTTTCTGGCCGTGCGGGTGGGCTTTGGCGCGGCCTTGACCCGCCGGATCGACAGGGCGGGGGGCAAGGCCGCAAAATTGCAGGCGGCCTTGCGCCAGAACGAATGGTCCGTGCTGTTTCTGATGCGGTTGGTGCCGCTGGTGCCGTTCGTCATCGCCAACCTGATTCCAGCCATCGTCGGCACCAGCCTTTGGCGCTTTGCCGCATCCACCTACCTTGGGATCATTCCCGGCGCTCTGGTCTTCACCTCGGTCGGGTCAGGTCTGGGCGAAGTTTTTGAGCGCGGGGATGCTCCGGACCTTGGCATTGTCTTCACGCCCGCAGTGCTGCTGCCGCTGCTGGGCTTGGCCGGGCTTGCCGCCCTGCCGATGGTCCTGCGGTTTTTGAAGAAGGGGCGCTGAATGCAACGGATCGAGACCGACATCTGCGTGATCGGCGCCGGGTCAGGCGGTCTGTCAGTCGCGGCGGGCGCCGTCCAGATGGGAGCCCGCGTCGTCCTGATCGAGGCGGGCGAGATGGGCGGCGATTGCCTGAATGCCGGTTGCGTGCCCTCGAAAGCACTGATCGCAGCGGCAAAGGCGGCCGAGGCGCAGCGTCACGGCTTCCGGGGCGTGGCAAGTCATGCACCTCAGGTGGACTTTGCGGCTGTGAAGGACCATGTGGCTGCCGTCATCGCCCAGATCGCTCCGGTCGACAGCCAGGAGCGGTTCGAGCGTCTTGGCTGCACCGTGATCCGAGCCGTCGCCCGTTTCATCGGCCCGCGTGAGGTCGAGGCCGGTGATCACGTCATCCGCGCCCGTCGCTTCGTGATCGCCACCGGCTCTCGCCCCTTCGTGCCGCAGGTCCAGGGCGTCGATCAGGTGCCGTTCCTGACCAATGAAACCATCTTCCAGCTTCGGACCAAACCGGGGCATCTTGTGGTGATCGGCGGCGGTCCCATCGGCATCGAGATGGCGCAGGCGCATCGGCGGCTGGGCTGCGAGGTGACGGTGATCGAAGGCGCCGCAGTCCTTGGTCGCGAAGACCCGGAACTGGCAAAGGTCGTGATCGATGCGCTGACCACCGAAGGCATCCGCCTGATCCAGGGTCAGCCCGTCGTGCGCGTGGCGGGCGACGACGGTGCGGTCGAAGTGACCTTGGGCGATGGCACGGCGGTCAAAGGCACGCATCTTCTGATGGCAGTAGGGCGCAAAGTGGCACTCGACGGGTTGAACCTTGACGCCGCAGGTGTGGCCCACACGCCAAAGGGTGTGACGGTGGACGCGCGGTTGCGGTCTTCCAACCGGCGGATTTATGCGGTGGGCGATGCCGCGGGCGGTTTGCAGTTCACCCATGTCGCGGGCTGGCACGCGGGCATCGTGGTCCGTCAGACCGTGTTGGGGCTTCCTGCAAAGGCCGATCTGCGCGCCATTCCGCGCGTCACCTTCACCGACCCCGAGCTTGCTCAGGTCGGCTTGACCGAGGCTGAAGCCAAAGCGTTGCACGGCGACAAGGTGACCGTGATCCGGGCCGAGTTCGCGCACAACGACCGCGCCCAGACCGAGGCGAAGGCAAAAGGTCTGATCAAGGTCATGGTGGTGACGGGCCGTCCGGTCGGAGCCTCGATCGTCGGACCACAGGCCGGGGAATTGATCGGTCTTTGGGCGCTGGCCATCTCTGCCCGGTTGAAGATGTCGGCGATTGCGGGCATGGTCGCGCCCTATCCTACGTTGGGAGAGGTTTCCAAACGTGCGGCGGGTGCCTATTTTGGCCCGAAGTTGTTTGAAAGCCCTGCGTTGAAGCGCCTGGTGCGGCTGATTCAGCGCTGGGTTCCCTGAAACCGGACAAGGAAGGTTCGGGTGGCCGAAAGACGCAAGAGATTTCTCAACACGCTTTCAGGTCGCTTCCTGATCCTGACCGTCATCTTCGTGATGCTGGCGGAAGTGATGATATTTGTGCCCTCAATCGCGCGGTTCCGGGCCGATTTCATGCTGACCCGCCTGAAACAGGCGCAGATCGCAGCGCTGACTCAGCTGGCAGCCGAAGACATGGTCTCGCCCGAGCTTGCGGCCGAACTTCTCGCCAACGCCGAGGTTTACAACGTCGTCCTGCGACGCAATGAAGTGCGGCAGCTTGTGCTGTCTTCGCCAATCCCCGGCGACGTTTATGCGACCTACGATCTGCGCATGGCCGGACCGTGGGAGCTGATCCGTGACGCCTTCGCCTGTCTTCTGGACCCGGCCAACCGCATTGTCCGGGTGATCGGCTACCCAGTGCAAGAGGCGGGCACGCTGATCGAAGTGACGATGGAAACAAAGCCGATGCGCGACGCGATGGTCGATTACGGCCTGCGCATCCTGGCGCTGTCGGCGCTGATCTCGGTTGTCACGGCTTTGTTGCTGTTCCTTGCGGTGCGGCGTCTTCTGGTCATGCCGATCCGCCGGGTCGTGCGGCACATGCAGACCTATGCCGAAGCTCCCGAGGATGCGCGTCGGGTGATAGAGCCGACCGCCGATGTCGAAGAGCTGCGCATCGCGGAAGAGGCGCTGCAATCGATGCAGACCCAGCTGACCGGCGCGCTGCGGCAGAAAGAACGGCTGGCCGCCCTTGGCAGCGCTGTGGCGAAGATCAGCCATGACCTGCGCAACATCCTGACGACCGCTCAGCTTTTTGCCGACCGGCTTGAGGGCAGCGCCGACCCCATCGTCTCGCGCTCGGCCCCGAAGCTTATCAACTCGATCAGCAGGGCAGTCTCGTTGTGCGAATCGACCCTCGCCTTCGGCAAGGCCGAAGAAGCCCCTCCGCAACTGCGCCGCTTGAATCTGGCAAAGCTTGTCGGCGAAGTGGCCGAGGGCGAGGGGATGGGGGCGGATACAGAGATCACCTGCCTGATCGAGGTTCCGCCCGGAATGATGGTGCGCGCAGACACCGAACAACTTTACCGGATCCTGTCAAACCTCATCCGCAATGCCCGGCAGGCCATAGAAGCCACGCGCCAGCCCGGCACCGTCGAAGTCTCTGCCGGCGAGGACGAGGCCGAATGGTGGATCAGGGTCGGCGACACCGGCCCGGGTCTCCCACCGAAAGCCCGCGAACACCTGTTTTCCGCGTTCCAGGGCGGGGCGCGAAAGGGTGGCATCGGCCTTGGCCTTGCCATTGCCGCCGAACTGGTCAAGGGCCATGGCGGACGGTTGGACCTTGTCCGCAGCGATGCGGACGGCACAGAATTCGCGATCCACCTGCCGAAAGGTGCGACGGACCCCGGCGCATGAATTCGCCCTTGCATTGCCCGCCGCGCAAGGCTACATCGCCCGACATTGCGGACCCGTAGCTCAGCTGGATAGAGCATCAGACTACGAATCTGAGGGTCGGGCGTTCGAATCGCTCCGGGTCCGCCACTTCCCCTTCGACTGATCAAACTCCGGGCAGGGCCTGACGCGTCACCAAGGCTATTTCAACTTGATGCAGAAGTGTTTGCGGACCGGCGCTTCGATCTTCCAGATACCCTTGAAGCCCGGCTCGACCACAAAGCCGTCGCCCGGACGTAAGGTTACCGGG